>NZ_MJUW02000042.1 GCF_001753675.2 Candidatus Brocadia sapporoensis
CCCGTTTTCCCTATCGGCTCCTAACTATTCTGAGAAATTATTCTCTCTCACCATCCGTTTCGCTGAATAGTTACGAAAAAGGTGCAAATTTCTCAAAAAACTAGTTGGTTAAGAAAATTGTAATCCTTGCCTGACGGACAGACAAAACACAAAGCCCGGCGCTATTATAGAAGGATTGCCCTGCGCTGTCAATGTTCTTGCAGAAGTTTTGTCTGACAAGCGCGGAAACCGTACGTAATGTAGTTGTTTGAAAGAGGCGGCGCCGATCGTTCGGCTGAGTTCACGACGAAATCCCATACGGTCAGTAAGCCAGCAGGACATTCCAGGCGAGGGAAGGGGATAGGTATTGGTCACAAAAATGTCTCTTTGTAAGTCACCGGGGCTATGATTCAGGCATCTCCCCCGCATCCAGCGGTATTGCGTCAAAATTGCAACGAATCAAAACACGGTTTTGCTGAACGTTTCTTAGTCAAAAAGTTCGTAACCATGGGTCTTTTGAAAAATTCGTATCTTTCTCTGCAATTAACATGCAATATAAATTGTGCAAATGATTTTAGCGTAGCGAAAACCTTCTTTCTGTAAGCGCCTTTGCTATGCAAAAATCATTGGACTCACTGTCTGAACAATAACTTCTTTATAAAGGCGGTGCTGGCAACCGCCCTGTATGTGCGATTAAACCCTTCCCTCTCATCTTTGTCTTTTTTCGGTTGCTATTTTTCCCTTTTGTGCCATATTCTTCAATCGAACGGGTGGACCGCCTTTTCGTGGCTTTTGTTCTTAAAATACCTTGATTGTATAAGAATTTTCATTTTATTTAAGCGGGTCATAGGGTGGCACGGACAAACTTGTTTGTCCGTGTTGTTTGAATATGCGCACGGATTTGGGATCTATCCCACGGGCAAACAAGTTTGTCCGTGCCGCCCGGCAATCGAAGACATAGCTTGAAACCCTTGTAAATTTTATTGTTTTCAGCCTGTTTCTGCAACAAGGCATTGTCCCGTTGCAGGATTTAGGCGAACTAAATTATAGATAGCGCCGGGGTCTCTCCACCCCGAAGTATATCCTCTGGCAGAGGCCGGCCAGAAGGGGCTTCGTCGTAAGTTTAGCCGAACGATCGACGCCCCCTTTTTTAACTAAAATGTTACTAATATTTAAATTTTATCTTCTTCTGCCGATTATACATGCCAGATTAAGAGCATCATACAACTCTTTTGTTTTCGAAAAATGGCAAACCCCGGGTAACCGGGGGACGCAAAGCCACGGGTCCTGAATATTCAGGATAGCCGGGTTGCCGAAGAAACAATAGCCCACCCCTCTGGCTTGTTTCTAGGCGCACTCATTGTCGTCCGAAGTAGCGAAAATGCCCGGCTTATCTCTTGCGGCTATTTGCTCTTGGACAAAAATTCAGAATAACTTATTTATCAGAGGTGACTTATGGGAAAGGTAGAAAAAGTTGTATTTCGGTATTTTACGGGTTTTTTTGTTGCCGGGGTTTTAAGTATTGCAACATCTGGCGCCGGCTTTGGCAGCGATCGTGTGGCGGGAGAACTCCTGGTTAAGCCGAAGGCTGGGGTTGCCAAAAAGGCGCTCGAGAAGATGTTTGCAGAAAATCATGTAAGCATCGTCGGAGAAATCCCGCGGATTGGAGTCAAGCATATCAAGGTGCCGGAAAAAGCGCTTGACCTGGTAAAAAGCGCCCTCTCGCACAATCCTGATATTGAGTATGCCGAGTTTAATTATCAGGCCGAAGAGGTTGTTATTCCTAATGATACCTACTATGCATCCGCTCAATGGCATCATCCAAAAATATCGTCACCTGCTGGATGGGATATAACCACGGGTTCGAACGGCGTTACGATTGCAATTATTGATTCCGGTGTAGATCCTTCACATCCCGATCTTTCAGCTAAACTTTTGCCCGGATATAACTTTCTCAATAATACCACCAATACCGCCGATGTCCGGGGGCATGGCACAGCAGTAGCCGGATGTGCCGCCGCGTTATCGAATAATGCTATCGGGGTTGCCGGAGTTGCCTGGAATAATCCTGTCATGCCCGTGGTCGTGCTGGATTCAAACGGCTTTGCTTATTATTCAACCATAGCAAAGGGAATTATCTACGCGGCAGACCATGGAGCAAAGGTAATAAATATAAGCATTGCCGGATCGAGCAGTTCCACAACCCTCCAGAATGCGGTTAACTATGCCTGGAATAAAGGGGTAGTTGTCATCGCTGCCGCAGCAAATAATTCTACCAGCACCCCCTATTATCCTGCCGCGTGCAATAATGTTGTCGCCGTTTCCGCCACGACTTCCAGCGATGCGATTGCGAGTTTTTCAAACTACGGCAATTGGATTGATGTGGCGGCTCCCGGGGTATCAATCAAGACAACAACCAACGGCGGTGGTTACGGTACCGGAAGCGGAACGTCTTTTTCCTCGCCGATCACTGCAGGACTTGCCGCCCTTATCCTCTCTGTTAACCCCGCACTTACCAATTCGCAGGTAGTAGCAATTATGACGGGTAATGCAGACGATCTCGGGAGTCCCGGGTTTGATATCTATTATGGATACGGGAGAATAAATGTATACAAAAGCGTTGTTGCCGCAAAAAATACCCTGCCACAACGTATTTCTGCACTTCCGGCGGTATCAATATCATCGCCTTTGTATAATACAGAGGTGAACAATACAACCGTAGTCCATGTTTCTGCCACGGATAATGCCGGGATTTCCAAAGTAGAATTATTTATTAATGGAGCTCTGTACGCAACCGGCACTACGGAGCCGTTTGACTTTTCCTGGGATACCAAGAGTTATCCTGATGGGATATATTCCCTTGAGGCGCGTGCCTATGATTCTTCGGAAAACATGGGGAAATCAGAGGAGATTGTGGTTTCCGTAAGCAATCCCGTAGATACTACGGCGCCTCTTCTTTCCATACTCTACCCCATCGATCATGCTGTGGTAAGCGGCACAACAACGGTCGGTATTTCTGTTACGGACGATATTGGCGTCTCAAAGGTTGAATTGTATATTGAAGGAACTCGGTATGCAGAAATTACCGCTGCTCCGTTTGATTTTGTATGGGATACGGCAAAATATCCTGACGGGACGTACTCTCTTGAGGCGCGCGCCTATGATTTTTCACAAAACATGGGTGTATCAGCTCCTGTTACGATAACAATTGTGAACAACCCAAAGGATGCGATCCCTCCTGTCGTTACAATAACATCCCCGGCAAACAACAGCTATGTGGTAAACTCAAAGAAAATACGTGTAACCGCCACTGACAACGTTGCCGTTAGCAAAATTGAATTGTACCTTGACAATATGCTCGAGTCGACAGTGACGAATCAGGACACCCTTTCCTATGTATGGAAAACGCGAAAAATCGGCAAAGGGGCACATAACATAACGGCAAAGGCATACGATGTAGCGGGGAATATGAGCGTTCATACAATAACGGTTCATAAGTAGCGTTTCCATGGAAACGCTGCAACCTGAAGCGTGATATCGATTTTCTCTAATTTTTATGACCAGCTTTCGGCCGTGTGCATTTCAGACAATCAGCATATAATTCAAGATGGTTAAAGCGCTTCCTATGAAATTACTTGACAAATTATATCTGGTTGCTAAGATGGAATTTCTTTTGTTTTTCATTTTTCGATCATAGGTGCTTAACCTGGCACCGGTTTATCTCCTTTTAATAAAGAGAAATAAAAGGATACATAATCTATGGCTATTACAGTTGGTATAAATGGTTTTGGGAGAATCGGGAGGAATGTCTTTCGTGTAATTGCGCAGCGAAAGGGGATTGACGTTTTGGCTATTAACGATCTTGCCGACTCAAAATCGCTGGCGATATTGTTGAAGTATGATTCGGTACACGGCAGATTTAATGGAAGCATTGAGGCAAAAGAAAAGTCGTTGCTCGTAAATGGCAAGGAAGTTAAATTGCTTATGGAAAAGGACCCCACAAAGCTGCCATGGAAAACCCTTGGGGTAGACATCGTAATTGAATCAACCGGAATATTCACTTCCCGGGCAGATTGTGCTAAGCACCTGGATGCTGGCGCCAGGAAGGTGATTCTTTCTGCGCCTGCAAAAGACAAAGTTGACGCAACGATCGTTGTCGGGGTTAATACTCAGGATTTGAAACCAGAGCACAGGATCTTGTCCAATGCATCATGCACAACAAATTGTCTGGCGCCTATAGCGAAGGTAATAAACGACAATTTCGGTATCGAAAAGGGGCTCATGACCACAATTCACGCATATACGAATGACCAGCGTATCAGCGACCTTATTCATAAAGATCTCAGGAGGGCAAGGGCGGCTGCGGTAAATATTATTCCAACAACAACCGGGGCAGCCAGGGCCATTGGTGAGGTAATTCCGTCGCTGAAAGGAAAATTAGATGGTCTCGCCATGCGTGTGCCTGTTGTTAACGGTTCGGTGACAGATTTAGTTGCACTTGTTTCAAAGGATGTTACCGTAGAAACCATTAATGCTGCCATGAAAAAGGCCGCCGGAGGAGAATTGAAAGGTGTTCTGGAATACTGCGAAGACCCTATCGTCTCTTCAGATATTATCGGGAATACTCATTCAAGCATCTTTGACTCTGCGCTCACGTATGTAATTGATAAACGTATGATAAAGGTGGTGTCGTGGTATGACAATGAATGGGGATTTTCAAATCGTATGGTAGACCTCGTAGAGTTAATCGCCCGTCAATAGGATTGATAAAAATCATCAATCAGAAGTTGCAGGGACGATGCATTTGCTATTCATGAATATAGGGTACATCCAAGTTTTCATGTCGGCAAAGGCATCGTCCCTATGTTATGACCTCAATCAAAACTTCGAAAGCCTAATTTTATGTATAAATTATTCATTAAAGACATCGAGGTGCGAAGAAAAAGGGTAATGGTCCGAACGGACTATAATGTGCCTTTAGACGAAGAAGGAAATATTACGGACGACACCAGGATAAGGGCAACCTTGCCAACAATTAACTATTTGTTAGATGAAGAGGCAAAGGTGATTATTGCTTCGCATCTGGGCAGGCCGGAAGGTAAAGTTACCCCCAAATACAGCCTTAAACCTGCAGCGAGGCGTCTGCAACGCTTTCTCGGCGAGAAGGTTAAGGTAATCATGGCAGAGGATTGTATCGGCCCAACGATAAAAAAACAAATCGAAGAAATGCACTACGGCGATGTGATGGTGCTCGAAAATTTAAGGTTTCATCCCGGTGAAGAAAAGAATGACCCGTCATTCGCTAAAGAGTTGGCCAGCCTGTGTGAGGTATTTATTCAGGATGCCTTTGGGAACTGCCACCGGAAGCATGCATCAATGATTGGTGTTGATGATTATGTGCCCTCAGCAGCCGGGTTTCTTCTCAAAAAAGAGATGGACTATTTTGAGAAGGCCGTTAATAACCCCATGCGGCCGGTTGTAGCGCTGTTAGGCGGCGCTAAGGTTTCTGACAAGATAAAGATCATTGAAAATCTATCCAAAAAAATGGATAAAGTTCTCATCGGGGGTGCAATGGCTTTCACTTTCCTCAAGGCCCAGGGGTTTTGCGTTGGAAAATCCTTGGTTGAGGATAGTATGCTTGATGTGGTAAAAAATCTAATGGATATTTCCAGAAAGAATGGCACCAAGCTGTATTTGCCGGTAGACTTTGTTGTTGCAGAGCATTTTAGCGGGCAGGCAGAAACAAAGGTTGTTCCCTATCAGGAAATTCCGGATAAATGGATCGCCCTCGATATTGGCCCTGCCACGACGAAGTTATTCATTGAAGCTCTCCAGGATGCAAAGACGATTGTCTGGAACGGCCCCATGGGCGCATTTGAATTTGATGCCTTCAGCCGCGGAACCTATGCCATGGTGGACGCAGTAACAAGTTCTCATGCCTCAACAATTGTAGGTGGCGGCGATACGGATATGGCATTTCATAAATCAGGAAAAACCCATGAAGTGTCATTTATTTCTACGGGCGGAGGCGCCTTTCTGAAATTGTTAGAGGGAGGAGAACTCCCCGGAATCGCATCCTTATCAGACCGGAGAAAGAACCCAAGGAACTCCTCGTCTTCGTCATCCTGACTATAATCGGAGCAGGTGAAAACAGAAACACAGCAAATGATGTAGTTTTTTTGAAAAGACGAAATCAAGAGAGCATATGCAACCAATGATTAAAATCGCTGCGTCAATTCTTGGCGCTAACCCTGTTCGACTAGAAGAGGAGATCAAAAAGGTAGAACAGGCGGGTATTGATTTAATCCATATCGACGTGATGGACGGTCATTTTGTCCCTAACATTACTATGGGTCCTTTTATTACTGAGGGGATTCGTCGCGTTGCACACGTACCTTTGGAATTTCATCTGATGATTGAATGCCCTGAACGCTATGTGAATGCTTTTGCTGCATCAGCAAGGGCTGGCGATTTGATAATCTTTCATATAGAGACGACAGATAAACCCAAAGAGATTATTGCGTTGATTAAAAAAGCAGGATTAAGAGCTGGCGTATCGCTGAATCCTGATACACCAACCGGGACGATTGAAGACCTTTTAGGTGCCCTTGATATGGTGCTCGTTATGTCCGTAAATCCTGGCTTTGCCGGACAACAGTTCATCCCCAAGGCGTTGCCTAAGATTGCGCGGCTGCGCAGTATAGCGCCAGATGGAATGGATATCGGAGTGGATGGTGGCATAACAACAGAAACCGTTTCTCAGGCTGCCCGGCAGGGTGCAAATGTGATCGTTGCCGCCTCTGCAATTTTTAAGGCAAATGACCCTCAGGACGCAATTAAAGTTCTCAGGCAAATAGCGAACAAGAGATGAAATAGAATGCGGTCAGAAAGAAATCGTATCGGTTTTGTATCCGTATATGAATGCTGCGCTTCTTTATGAAGCCGTGCCTCAGAAAAAACAACTTGTTTTTTTGTGAAAAGCTTATAAACTAATGCAATATATTTCATCGTGTCAGAGTTTCAGAAAAATAGGTGTGTGTTGACGGCGTTAACGTAATACGATGGCATATAAAAAGAAATTTTTTCGCAGCATCAGGAATGCTTCCTGATAGAGTAACTGTTCTTTCCGGATTCTAAAATACATTTATAACAGACGAGACGCTTCCATATGGTGTTTTTCAGAAAAAAGAGGAATATGCCCGATGGTTTGTGGGTACGATGTGATGGTTGCAGCAGTATGCTATTTAAAAAAACCGTTGAAGATGGCATGTTCGTCTGCCCTGAATGCAACTATCATTTTCGAATATTCAGCAGGGACAGAGTAAAGATCTTAGTGGACGAAAACAGTTTTGAAGAAATGTGGCCAAATATGGTGCCATGCGATCCGCTAAACTTTAAAGACAGGGTAACGTATCCTGAAAGAGTCACCGAAGAACAGCAAAAATCGGGTCTGAAAGAGGCTGTAATTGTAGGAAAAGCGAAGATCAATGGCAGCGAGGTAATGATCGGAATTACTGATCCGAGCTTCATCATGGGAAGCATGGGTTCCGTTGTGGGAGAAAAAATAGCCCGTGTAACTGAAAAAGCCATGGAACTCCGGTTGCCGCTTATTCTTGTCTCAGGCTCTGGTGGTGGTGCCAGAATGCAGGAGGGGGTGTTTTCTCTTATGCAAATGGCAAAAACCAGCGCTGCAATTGCCAGGTTTCAGGGCGCTGGCGGGTTGTATATATCAATACTCACTGACCCGTCTCTGGGTGGTGTTATGGCCAGCTTCGCATCCCTGGCTGATATCACAATAGCAGAACCAAAGGCATTGATCGGTTTTGCCGGTCCCAGGGTTATTCAGGAAACGATCAGGCGTGCCCTTCCGAAAGGTTTTCAGACGGCTGAATTTTTATTGGAGCACGGCTTCGTAGATATGATTGTCAATCGTCAGGACATGAAAAAAGAATTGTCCAGACTGATTGCTTATTTGCAATAATTTTAGAGAAAATACAAGGTTCCCCTGTAGCTCAATGGTAGAGTAGCCGGCTGTTAACCGGTTGGTTGTAGGTTCGAATCCTACCGGGGGAGCCAGTTTTTTATTTTCTGTAAAAATCAGTCACAGTAAAGGCCGTCCCGATAAGTCTACAGATTTTCGTTTTTACATGCAGAGGTTCATACTTACCCCTGAAGACAGCGAGCACACCCTTTTGAATTTCATTGCCAGAAAACTGTCTCTGTCAAAAAAAAAGGCAAAACAACTCCTCGACAAACGGCGCATTTTTGTAAACAAAAAGCGTACCTGGATCGCCTCCTACCGGTTACAAAAAGGAGACTCCGTAGAGATTCATACGGAAACGATAAGATCACCAGCAGTTCAAAAGAATGCCATCCTGTTTCAGGACATCCATTATCTGGTTGTTTCAAAGCCTGCCCATATTGTAACAAATGGCCATGAAAGCCTTGAAAGCGAGCTGAGGATCTATTTTCAGGACAATCATATTCAGGCCGTCCATCGGCTGGATAAAGATACCTCCGGTGCAATTATCTTTGCCATGAATAAGGATGCCTTTGAACAAATGAAGAATTTGTTTAAAAAAAACCTTATAAAAAAAGTCTACAGGGTTATCGTAAGGGGTAGTGTCAGGAAACATACCTTTTCTTTAGACACCTCAATACAGGGGCAGAGAGCTGTGACCCAAGTGAGGCTCCTGAAGAGAGGCGCCGGAATCTCTGATCTGGAAGTGATTATTGAGACCGGCAGGACACACCAGATCAGAATCCATCTTGCCTCGGCAGGGTACCCCGTAATTGGAGAGATGGAATACGATCGCAATCCAATAGAGCATCAGCTTATGAGGCAAGTCCCACGACAGATGCTTCATGCATATCAACTGTCTTTTGTGCATCCCTATACCGGAAAGATGGTGTCAGTCACAGCGCCTCTTCCCGCAGACTTCAGCCAGTATCTTAAGCTTCTGGGACTCGAAGAACCAACTCCGGCAAAAACTTAAGGAAGTAACCGGGCAAAAATTTTCCGGCAACAGTGCAGGAACACGTTTTATGCCGAATAAAATGCTGCCTGTTTGGTTGTATCCAAAGAACAAAGGTTACGAAGTTTTAAGGTTGAGTTTCGGTTTAAGGGTATTATAGGTTTGCATTCCACCGGAAAGGTCTTTTACGCTAAATCCGTTTTGCAACAGAATACGCGTCGCATAATAGGCCCGTTGGCCGACCCCGCAAACTAACCAGATTTCCTTGCCCTTTGACAGATCCCCAATACGGTCGCGAAGACCTTCCAGGGGAATATTTTTAGCGCCTGGGATATGTCCTCTCTCATACTCGGCTTTACTTCGAACATCAACAATTTGTGCTTGTGTGTCTTTCAGTTCCTCCCATTTCGCCAGGGGCAGATCGCCCCGTAAATGGTTTGCGGCAATCATTCCGGCCAGATTTACGGGATCCTTTGCGGCGCCGAACTGTGGCGCATAACAGAGCTCTGATTCCTCGAGATCATAAACCGTTCCCCCCATCTGAATAACCATGGAGATTATATCAATACGTCGCGCAACTCCTGATTCACCGATTGCCTGTGCCCCCAAAACACGGCCGGTATCGGTATCAAAGAGCAATTTGATATGGATTGGCTTTGCGTCAGGGAAATAGCTCGCATGACTACCGGGATGCAAATATATTTTCTCATAGTTTTTAATGCCCGAGCGTTTTAATGTCTTTTCGCTTGCGCCAGTGATTGCCACCGTGAGACCAAAAGCACTGCAAACCGCCGTTCCTTGCACGCCACGAAAGCGTACGGCGCGTGTTTCATTGCGGGTCTTTGCAATTATTTTATCAAGAATTGCAGCGGCAGCGATGCGCCCCTGCCGGTTTGCGGGCCCTGCCAAAGAGGCCAAATGCCATCCGCCGGCGACCACATCTTTTACCTCCGCTACGTCTCCTACCGCCCAGATGTAAGGGTCGCTGGTTTGCATGCGATCATCTACCCGAATACCCCCATGATCGCCAAGGGATAATCCTGCATTTCTTGCCAGCGATGATTCTGGCTGCACACCCATGGCAAGGATTACCATGTCCGTGTCAATGGTATCTCCGGAAGTTGTTTTAACGGATAACCTGCCATCAAGATGGAAGGATTCCACTCCGGTTCCAAGACGCAGCGTCACGCCGTTTGCTTGCAAGTGCTTTTCCACAAAAAATGCCATCTCGGGATCAAGGGATGATAAGATTTGATCGCTTCTTTGGATAATGGTGACAGATAAGCCTCTCCTTGTCAGATTTTCAGCCATTTCCAGCCCGATAAAACCACCACCCACGATTGCTGCAAGAGAGGCGTTTCCCACAGCACTGCGAATCTTCCGGCTATCAGGAATGGTACGCAATACAAAGATGCCGGGAAGATTGATGCCGGGAATTTGCGGACGGACAGCATTCGCACCGGTCGATAATACCAAACCATCATAGGATTCCCGACGCGTCTCATTCGTCCTGATATCGCGCAACTCGATCTCTTTTTTATCACGATCGACCCGAACAACTTCAGTTTCCGTATGCACTTCGATATTGAAGCGATCCTTGAAAAGCTGCGGTGTCGCCACCAGCAGCTTTTCTTCTGAAACAATGATGTTGCCAACATGGTAGGGCAGCCCGCAGTTGGCAAAAGACACGTACGGGCCACGATCGAATATCACAATAGTGCAGCGTTCGCAAAGCCTTCTGAGACGTGCCGCGCACGTTGCCCCCGCCGCAACACCCCCAATGATGAGAATACGCCGTGAGTCTCTATTCATAGGTATACCTCCCTTCATAATCCTGACCAGAACAAGCTGGAAAAGATGGCAGCGCAGGCTTCCGGCCAGTATAGTTCAAAATCAAAGGCATGCCAGATACCCTACGCTGAACAATTATAGTATTACCGTGTAAATCTTTCTTTTTTTGCCCGTTTTTTTACACCCCGCTTCTCCCCCCTTGGCTTCGTTGTGAGTGCCCAGTCGAACGATAGGGGGGGATTTGATTGCGGCTTTGCTGCGTGTTATGAGATATTATAAGTGCCTTCTTGCAAGATCCACCAATATCTGGCGCGGCGGTTTGCCAGAGATTATAATGTTGCGATCAGATAAATGATGCGGGGGCATGTTTTAAATTTGTCCCTACGCTGCATGTAATATCCCATCTTGATTGGAAATTTTCAGAAAACCCAATGGTTATTGTTTTCTAGCCTTTACCGTTGCGTCGTTTATCAGGTTTTTATGCTTGAATCGTACTACTGCATTGCCCTTCTTTTCTGTAGCAGTAATGGTAAACGTTGCCTGGCCATTTTCGTCTGTGTACGCCTCTGCCGGTGAAATAGTCACATGTTTTTTACCGCTCAC
Organism: Candidatus Brocadia sapporoensis; assembly: GCF_001753675.2. Classification (GTDB taxonomy): domain Bacteria; phylum Planctomycetota; class Brocadiia; order Brocadiales; family Brocadiaceae; genus Brocadia; species Brocadia sapporoensis. Next base: position 11,349 of record NZ_MJUW02000042.1, read on the forward strand.
TATTTTAACTTTTATTATTTGGTTTACAGATGGTAATCCCTTTTTGCAGGTTAAGGTTATAGTTTCTTCTCTATCCTCTCCCTGTGAAAGCTTAAGAGATTTTGGTTTTACGTCAAGTTTTTTTGCTTCGCAAGGAGACGCAATATACAGATTGTAGAATTTAGAGACAAATACATCTGCTTCTCCATTGTAGGTTATATCGTATGCCCCTACAGTGGTGGTCAGGTCTGTTGAATATGCATATCCCACAACAAAGACGCTGTCGCTTGAGTCCAAGGCAATACCATAGCCGTAATCGTCATCACTTCCACTCAGAAAGGTAGATGCAAGTAGGCTCGTCAGGTTATTGTTAAGCCTAGAAACATATACATCATAAGTGCCATTAAAAGTTCTATCATATGCTCCCGCAGTGGTAGGATAGTTTGATGAATTCGTATATCCTGTAACAAAGACATTGTTGCTAGAGTCCAAGGCAATGCCAAGGCCGTAATCGTCATCACTTCCACCCAGAAATGTGGATGCAAGCAAGCTTGTCAAGTCGTTATTGAGCTTTGAGACAAATACATCGCAACCGCCATTAAAGGTTGCATCATATATTCCTGTAATGGTGGGCATATTGGATGAATACGTACACCCGGTAACAAAAACGTTGTTGCTTGAGTCCAGGATAATATCATAGCCAAAATCCCAATCACTTCCCCCTAGGAATGTGGACGCAAGTAAGCTTGTCAGATCGTTATCGAACTTCGAGACAAACGCGTCAAAAGTTCCATTATGGGTTTTATCATATGCCCCCGTAGTGGTGGGCAGGTCTGCCGAAGGCGTCAACCCTGTAACAAAAACATTATCGCTTGAGTCCAGGGTAATACCAAAGCCACCGTCTTCATCACTTCCACCCAGGAATGTGGATGCAAGCAAGCTCGTCAGATCGTTGCTGAATTTTGAGATAAATACATCGGAATAACTACCATTGTGAATTACATTATATGCCCCTGTAGTGGTAGGTAGGTCTGTTGAATATGTATATCCCGTCGTAAAGACACTGTCGTTTGAGTCCAAAGCGATGGCGTTACCACGATCATTATCACTTCCTCCCAGGAATGTGGTTGTGAGAAGGTTTGTCAGATTATTGTTGAACTTAGAGATAAATATATCGGCACCACCATTGTGGGTTATATTATAAGACTCCGCAGTTGTGGGAAAATCTGTTGATTTCGTATACCCCGTGATAAAGACGTTGCCGTTTGAGTCCAGGGCGATGGCATTGCCACAATCATCATTGCTTCCTCCCAGGAATGTGGTTGCGAGAAGGTTTGTCAGATTATTATTGAACTTAGAGATAAATACATCGGCATCACCATTGTGGGTTATATTATAAGACTCCGCAGTTGTGGGAAAATCTGTTGAATTTGTATACCCTGTAATAAAGACGTTGCTGTTTGAGTCCAGGGCAATGCTAAAGCCACAATCATCATTACTTCCGCCCAGGAAAGTGGAAGCAAGGAGGGGGTCGATGATGAGATCCTTCGTGCGATCGTAAGAGGCAACGGTAAAGCCGTATTCCAGTCCCTGTTCCTTGATTCCCGGCC
>NZ_MJUW02000107.1 GCF_001753675.2 Candidatus Brocadia sapporoensis
CCTCTATAATACAACTTCGCATCGCTTTGTGAAGGAGCCTTCTATATGATTATCACATCTTAACAGGTTGTCCGAGAATGCGAAATCGCAAAAACTCGGATGTTGATTTGTTAGAACTTATGACTTGAGAAGTCACGGAAAAGTGAATTCTCGGACAACCTGTTGAATACAGAATATAAAATCTGATCTGTCTCTTTCTTAAATCTTCTTTGCGTTTTCATTTGTTCGCTCATCCGCAGGGCAGTCTTCGTTACCGCACTTGAACTCACACCAAATACCTCCCCAATCCTCTCATTATCCAATCCACTGTGTTCCCTCAAGAAGTACATGTACACATCTCTGGCTCTTTGCGATAGCCGTCTTTTCCTCTGTAGTAACCGGCTTTTTTCCACTTCAAAATACCTTGCCACTTCATCCAATACCTTTTCTACCACCCCGTTATCCGCTACCAGCGTTTTCAGGGGCAATTCTCTATCCCTTGCAGAGAGTCGACTGATAAACTTCTTTTGCACCCAACGAATAAACTCATCGCTTCCCAGGACAAGACCGTGCTTGACCTTATATCCAGAAATCTCTTTTCCTGACCCGTTTTCACTCTTATTAATTTCCCATATTCAATCCCTGATTTCCATTCATTCTTATTAAATCCCTTTACAGGATACCCATGGATGGATTTTCCAGGGTCGCTCCATAATAGCAGACTAAGATAATGTGTGTTATAGCCTTATCAAATGTATTCTCTGATCATGGTCTGCCCCAATTCTTCGTAATTCTGTATCCACGTTTCTGTTAGGCACAGTAGGAATAATCCTGCCGTCTACTCGACCGATAGTTTTAAGCTTGTTATAACGTTTTATAATATGATATAAAATTGCTTAAGAAAAAAATGATCCTGCAACGCATATGTACGATATTTTTCACGTTGTAAGATCGCAAGCGGATTTGTCGAGAGTTCAGATAAATCAGGGACATTCAGCGCCGTGTTTGTGGGCTACGAGACGAAGAACATCACCGGCGAAAATATCGACTTGCATGCTATCCAATGTCTGAATCAAAACATATGTAGCTCATTTTTACTCACCCGATAAGGAGAAGACCTATAATTATTTTTATTGATTCCAGCTATAATCCGGAAAGAAGGCTTGGGGTTGGTGGTTTTTTGTGCATTCCTAATTGCCCTGATGAAATACTAGCAGATAACCAGATGTTAGAGAAATTGTATTCTCCGGGTGCAATGAAAACAAGGATTGTGGAGAATACAACGAATACGCGACTGGAACTTCAAACGCTTCTTTGTGCCCTCGAATTCCTCAAATCAGACAACGAAAATATAATCTATGGGAAAATGGAATCGACTACCATTTACACCGACTGTCGTACTGCAATTGATTTATTACGGCGAAGGAAGAGACTTGAGAGTGTTCATTATCGCAGCAAAAGGAAAGGCTCCGCGTTAGTAAATGCTGATATCTACAAGAGCTTTTTTAACCTTTATGATGAGTTTTCACCTAAACTTATATGGGTCAAAGGGCATACACCGGGAAAAACCCGTATCGGTGTACAGAGGATATTTTCAGAAGTAGACAGATTTGTCAGGAATCTATTGAGAAATTATATTTCTCATAATGCCTCATGGGTTGACAAATAACCTTCGCTGTTTTAGACTAAAGGTGTCAAACAGGGTGTGTTGAAGTCGAGACTTTAGTAGTCCCAAAGCTTTCCAAATGATTCTTCCAAGAGGTGAGCCTTGTAGATACGGTTTTACCGGTTTTCCTGAATGACTCTTTCTTTTGCCAGAGTCGTATACTTACTCGTGACAACTTTTTGGAGCTCTATTTTACCTGAAACCCTTTATATTTCGTGCTATTGGCAAAGAACTATTATGAAAATTTGCCCACAGAAAACTTAGAAGACCCCTTTTTTTAGTCGTTACATTGACATATGGAAAGGATTAAACAATGAGCCAGAAAATATTGTACACGCCACAGGAAGTACAGGAACTTATTTCGAAAGAACCCGTTGTCTTAATAGACATCAGGGACGCTGAGCAATTCAAAAAAGGACATATCCCAAACGCAGTAAACATACCTGACATATTTTTCTACCTCAGTGAAAGCACTCCGGAAGGTTTAAACAATATGCATAGAAAATTCAAAGATCTTTTCTCTAACGCAGGATTATCGGCGGAAAAAACTGCAATTGTATATGAAGACAGTTTGAACAACCGATACGGTGGTTCCTGCAGAGGGTACTGGTTACTAAATTATTTGGGACATTCGAGATCAGGAGTTCTTGATGGCGGCTTATCCGCATGGATAAAGGCCGGTTTTCCGGTAAGCAAAGAGATAAGCTTGCCAAAACCAACTGGTTTCTCACTCAAGCCAAATAATAGCATTATGGCAACGAAAGATGATGTCCTCAAGGCGTTACACAATCCGTCAGTAATCCTGCTTGATGATCGCGATAAGGTTGAATGGATAGGAGAAAGCTCGTCGCCTTACGGCGTAGATTTTGCCCCAAGAAAGGGCAGGATACCCGGGGCAAGATGGATAGAATGGTATGAATTTATGGATCAAACGCTGGAAGTCCCCGCATTTAAATCAAAAGAGGCGATACAGAAGCTTTGCGCGAAAAAGGGAATTTTTCCCGACAACAATATTATTATCTATTGCTTTAAGGGGTCCAGGGCATCAAATACCTACATTGCTTTGAAGGAATCCGGTTTTAAAAATCTGAGGGTCTATTTCGGTTCATGGAATGAATGGTCAAGACACCCCGAGTTGCCCATTGAAGAAGGCCCTCCAAAGGAAGAATAAATATTTATCACAAGCCCGACAAACTGCTTAACAAACTAAAAATGGTGTCTTATGCTGATCAGTCTAAGTATTATTAGCACCCTGCGGAATACATACTTGTGAAAATGAAGGAACAAGTCATTTCCAAACAACGTGTCGCCGATCACGGCGAGGTCTTTACCAACGAGCGCGAAGTGAACGCCATGCTCGATTTGGTGAAGCAGGAAACCGGGCGGATCGACTCGCGCTTTCTGGAGCCTGCCTGCGGCACGGGCAACTTCCTGACCGAAATTCTGCGTAGAAAGCTGAACGCAGTGGAGAAAAAATACCGCCGCAGTCAATTGGATTATGAGCGCTATCTCGTTTTGGCAGTCTCTTCCATTTATGGCATTGACATTCTTGAAGATAACGTCGTCAAATGCCGCCAGCGTTTGTTTGACATGGCTGACGAGCGTTACAGCGTCCTGTTCAAGAAGAAAGCCCGCGAGCAGGTACGACAGGCGCTGCGCTACATCTTGAGCAAAAACATCATCTGGGGCGACGCCCTGGATTTGAAAACCGCCGGCGCGCATCCGCAACAGATCATCTTCGCCGAATGGTCTTTCCCTTTGCACAACAGCCAGATCAAACGACGCGACTTTGTCTTTGCCGAATTGCTGCCCGACGACTTGCAGAAACGCCGTCTGCCCGATCTGTTTTCCAAACCCGAATTAGTTTCCGACTTGGGCGAAAAGGTCTTTTTGCCCACCGAGACCCGCAGTCACCCGCTCGTTCACTTTCTAAAGGTTGGAGAAGAGCATGAGTGAATCAACGAACACGCTTCCCAACCCCTTCATCAACGTCAACTACAACCCCGATGTTTTATCCTGCCTGGCCAATCTTTCGAGTGACGAGGTATTCACCCCGCCGGAGATTGCCAACCGAATGCTCGATCTGCTGCCGCCCGAAATCTGGCGCGATCAAAACGCCACATTTCTCGACCCCGCCACCAAGACGGGCATTTTCCTGCGCGAGATCGCCAAGCGTCTGATGGTGGGATTGGAGACAGCCGTCCCCAACAGGCAGGAACGCATCAATCACATCTTCACAAAACAGTTGTATGGCATTGCCATCACCGAAATCACCGCCTTGCTTTCGCGCCGAAGCGTGTATTGTTCGAAGAAGGCGGACGGAAAATACTCGGTCTGCGAAGGCTTCGATGCACCCGAAGGCAATATTTTATTTGAACAAGTGATTCACGAATGGGAAGACGACCATTGTAAATACTGCGGCGCGAGTTTGCACGAATACGACCGCAATGAATCGCTGGAAAGCCACGCTTATAAGTTCATTCACACTACGAACCCTGAGGAGATTTTTAAAATGAAATTCGATGTCATCATCAGCAATCCGCCGTATCAATTGAGCGATGGGGGGTTTGGGAAAAGCGCTTCACCGATCTACAACAAGTTTGTTGAACAGGCCAAAAAACTTCAGCCCAGGTACATGACGATGATTATCCCGTCCCGATGGTTTGGGGGCGGGAAAGGATTGGATGGTTTTCGAGAAGAAATGCTGAATGATGAGCGAATAAGAAAAATAGTGGATTATGAAGACTCTAATGAAATTTTTCCTGGAGTAGATGTCGCAGGTGGTATCTGCTATTTCCTTTGGGACAGAGATAACAAAAGCCCGTGTGAAATAACTAACAGACATAACGATAGTGAAGTTGTATCAAAAAGACAGCTCAACGAATTCGATATTTTCATCAGACATAGTCAGGCAGTACCAATAGTTAGAAAGATACTTGCAAAAGGCGGGAAGCTAATGAATGAACAAGTATCTGCGTATAAACCCTTTGGCTTGAGAACCTATGAAAAACCACAAAAAACAGGAGATATAAAACTCTTTTGGCAAAAAGGTGTGGGACCTTATAGACGAAAAGATATTACAGTTGGCGTAGAAATGATTGACAAGTGGAAGGTTATTGCATCGCGGTCAGGGCATGAACATGCAGGCAACCCCGGCAATGACGGCACTCGCCGCGTTCTTTCAAGAACCGCTATATTGCCGCCTGGAACTATCTGTACGGAAACCTATTTGGTTATTGGTAGTTATTCGACGGAAGAAGAAGCGACCAATTTATTGGCATATATGAAGACGCGTTTTCTGAGATTTCTTATGTCTTTATTTATGTATTCTCACGGCATCACAAAAGATACATTTGCATTTGTTCCAATATTGGATATGACTAAACGCTATACAGATGAGAAACTTTACAGACGGTATGAATTAACAAAAGAAGAAATCGAATTTATTGAATCGAAGATTCGTCCAATGGGTGAAAGCGAAGAAGACGATGAGTGACGATTTTCGCAACAGACTTAAGTCTTCACAAAGCACCCCGCAAGGGCAGAGACTTCGGAAGTCTCTGGAGCCACCCATGCCTAAAGACTTCTTCCCACCGCGCCCTGAAGCGCGTCCCATCATCTACGCCTACGAAGACACGCATCCGCAGTATGCAGGCTTGCTCAAAATCGGCTACACCACGCGCACGGCAGTGGAACGGGTGACGGAGCAATATCCCACCGCACGCCCGGGTGAATTGCCCTTCCGTATCATCTTTGAAGAGTCCGCCATGCGCAACGACGGTTCCACTTTCACCGATCGCGAGATTCACCGCTGCCTGCACGTCAAGGGGTTCAAAAATCCCAAAGGCGAGTGGTTCGCCTGCTCGGCGCAGGAACTGCGAGCCGTATATCTCTCCGTAAAGAGCGGAACAGACAGCGAAGAAGGGCGCACACTCGATTTTGCCATGCGTCCCGAACAACGCGATGCGGTGGAGAATACTGCCGCCTATTTCAACGACTTTAAAAGGGACAAATCTAACAAGGGCAAAACACCGCATTTTCTATGGAACGCCAAAATGCGCTTCGGCAAGACCTTTGCCGCCTACCAACTAGCAAAAAAGATGGGCTGGGAAAAAGTGTTGGTTCTTACCTTCAAACCCGCTGTGCAAAGCGCATGGGAAGGCGATATCAAATATCATGTGGATTTCGCGGACTGGCAGTTCATCTCGCCTGCCGGTTTGTCTTACGAAGCCGCAGACAAGAAAAAGCCCTTTGTCTGCTTCGGTTCGTTTCAGGATTATCTCGGCAAAAACAAAAACACCGGCGGAATCAAAACCAAAAATGAATGGGTTCATACTACTCACTGGGATTGCGTCGTTCTGGACGAATATCACTACGGCGCGTGGCGCGAAAAAGCCAGAGACCTGTTTGAATCCGAAGAAAAAGACGAAGTCAAATTTGCCCAGGGAGAAGGCGCCGAATTTCTGGCTGACGTCAACGAAGAGATTGAGGATATTCTGCCCGTCAGCGCCGATCATTATCTCTACCTCTCAGGCACGCCCTTCCGCGCCATCGCTTCCGGCGAGTTTATTGAAGAGCAAATCTTCAACTGGACGTATTCGGATGAACAGCGCGCCAAGGCAAATTGGAATAGCGGTGATAATCCCTACGCCATGCTGCCACGTATGGTTTTGCTCACCTACCAACTGCCCGATTCCATTCGTGAGATTGCCATGCAGGGCGAGTTCAACGAGTTCGACCTGAACGTCTTTTTCTCCGCCAAAGGACAGGGCATGCTGGCGCGCTTCAAATACGAAGAAGAAGTGCAAAAATGGTTAGACTTGATCCGCGGCGCATTTCTGGCAACGGCGGTGGACAATCTGAAACTCGGGGCGAAGAAACCGCCCATGCCTTTCTCGGATACGCGCCTGCTCAACGTACTTTCGCACACCTTTTGGTTCCTGCCGAGCGTGGCGGCTTGCCATGCCATGAACAACCTGTTGAAACAAAAGCAGAACAGGTTCTATCACGATTACCAGATAATTGTCGCCGCGGGATCCGAAGCGGGCGTTGGTGTGAACGCATTACAACCCGTTCAAGAGGCAATGGACGACCCGCTGAAATCCAGGACTATTACCTTGTCCTGCATGAAATTGACCACCGGCATCACCGTCAGACCATGGACGGGCATCTTCATGCTTCGCAATCTATCCACGCCCGAGACGTACTTCCAGGCTGCCTTCCGCGTCCAATCGCCGTGGACGGTCAAAAATCCCGACGGTTTGCATCCCAACGCCGAGGAGATCATCAAGCGGGAATGTTACGTCTTCGACTTCGCTCCCAACCGTGCCCTGCGCCTGATCACCGACTACGCCACAAGGCTCAACGTCAACGAAGCCGTCAGCCCGGAAAACAAGGTGGCTGAGTTCATCAACTTCCTACCTGTGCTGGCGTACGACGGCTCCTTGATGAAACAGATTGATGCTGCAGGAATTCTCGACATCGCCACCAGCGGCACCACTGCCACCCTGCTGGCACGACGCTGGGAAAGCGCCCTGCTTGCCAACGTGGATAACGAAACGCTCTCGCGGCTGATGGCCAATCAACAGGCGATGGACGCGCTGATGAGCATCGAGGGCTTTCGCAATCTCAACCAGGATATTGAAACCATTATCAACAAATCTGAAGCGGTCAAGAAGATCAAGCGCGAAGCCAACGAACGGGAACTTACCAAGAAAGAAAAGAAGGAACTGACCGACGACGAAAAGGAATATAAGAGCAAGCGCAAACTGATTCAAACGAAGTTGATAAAGTTTTCCACGCGCATTCCTATTTTCATGTATCTCACCGACTACCGAGAGCGCACCCTGCGCGACGTCATCACCCTGCTGGAGCCGCGTCTCTTCAAACGCGTCACGGGTCTGGAGGTCAAGGATTTCGAGCTGTTGGTCAGTCTCAACGTCTTCAACGGACCCTTGATGAATGACGCAGTATATAAATTTAAGCGATACGAGGATTCGAGTCTGGCTTATACGGGAGTCAATAAGCATGAAGACGATGATGTTGGCTTGTATGATACGGTTTTGAGACGGCAAGATTATCAGACAACATTTATGAACGAGCCCATTGAGAATTATGAAGCCAGCGATAAGGAAAAAAGGGGCTAACGTTATAATTCGGGCTTTTGTCTTGCTTCCCGATCATATTCATTGTATTTGGACATTACCTGAAAACGACAATGTTTTCTCAATGCGATGACGATTGATCAAGAGTTATTTCAGCAGATGATACAAGCGTGAGTACAAAAAATTTCAACCCAGGTAGGTACAGATTGGTAAAATAGCCATTGAACGGGAATGTCCCCCGAGTTTTTGTGACTTTTGCCAGACGTTTAATAAAACGTACGGTCGTGTTAACCCTGACAGGGTTTGAAACCCTGACAGGGTTGTTGGACTGTTTTGCACTACCCCCATGAACTAGCCATATTCCAGCTTACATCATGATTCATAACAAGGTACTTATGATAGCGACTGGGAGGGCAAGTACCGAAATAAAATTTGATGAAAATGTTGGACATGAATAATCGCAGTTGTTGGGTTTCGTTTTGCACAACCCAGCCTACACAACTCTGAGCAGGGGTGTCTATGAGATTGTTGAAGCTAAGCAAGGCCTTTACACTAATGGAATCCGGGCCAGTCGTTCTGGTGACCACCAATGATGGGAAGAAGAACAACATTATGACCATCTCCTGGACCATGGTGGTGGACTTCACGCCCAGATTTGCCATGACCACCGGGGAGTGGAATTACTCCTTTCGTGCTCTCAGAAGGACCAGAGAGTGCGTTATCGCTATTCCCACCGCAGATATGCTGGATAAGGTGGTTGGCATAGGTACATGCTCAGGCGCAAACACGGACAAATTCACCAGGTTCAAGCTAACACCCCTGCCGGGAAAAATAGTCAAGGCCCCCTTAATTAAGGAGTGCCTGGCTAACATCGAGTGCAGCGTCGTCGATATTGTCAGGAGGCACAATATCGTTGTGCTGGATGCCGTTGCCGCTTATGTGGCTCCGGATCGGGGAGAGAAGCGCACGGTTCACGCTGTAGGTGATGGAACATTTATCGTGGATGGCAGAAGGCTGAACCGCCGCAAGCTGATGGCATCAAAGCTCCCGGCCGGCGTCTAGTCATACCTGTAGTGTGTCACCGTAAAGTGGGGCTGCGCCCAATAATTCGCTGCAGGTGTAGGAGGATGGGGGCCACCCATTAGAAGGTTCTTGTCAAGCAAAGAAATTCTCTTGAGCAAAAAATCGTAGATTTTTTGCCTTTTGTTAATTGAAACATTATATTGTCCAATATGCCTTGAACCGTCTCTTCATCAGGTACAGTATCTCACCATCACCGCCCCGCACTGCTGCCATTGCTGACGGTTAGCCCGCCATTGATTAAACCGATTAAGCGATTGACTATTGTTATAAAATTATTAGAATGTGACTAAGCTTGTTCGATTGTTTTCGAACCTATATATTTAGACACGGAGATTCATTTTGTTGCGATTGTCGTTGCAAATTTACGGAGAATTCCAGACTAGTGGAAAGACAGGACAAAGAAACTGTAAGTATTTTGTGTGCGTCTTGAGTTGAAGAAAAAGCCTGGGAACAAGGGAACCCTGCACGGAATTCCTCTACAGGAGAGGATGTTTTACTATGATTATTTTAAGGAGGAATCTTTATGTCCGTTTTTGACAACCGTGAATATGATAATCATGAACAAGTTCTGTTTTGTCGCGACCCAGAGTCTGGTCTGTTTGCCATTATCGCTATTCATGACACTACATTAGGGCCTGCTGCCGGTGGATGCCGAATGTGGCCTTATGCCACCATGAGTGACGCCGTGTATGATGTACTTCGGCTTTCCCGGGCGATGAGTTATAAGAATGCGCTTGCCGGCCTGCCACTGGGAGGAGGAAAAGCAGTAATCATCGGTGATCCGCTTAAAGAGAAGAATGAAAAACTCCTTATGTCATTTGCCCGGTATGTTCAGAAGCTGGGGGGACAATATTACGCAGCAGAAGATGTCGGCATTGGCGTCGAAGATGTGGAGATTTTTGCGAAGGTGAGTAAGTATGTTTTCGGTCTGACGAAAACCGGTGACCCCTCACCCTTTACGGCCATTGGGTGTTTTCATGGTATAAGGGCTTCAGTACAGCATAAGCTTAAGCGAGACACCCTCAAGGGACTTACGGTAGCGGTGCAGGGCGTTGGCAAGGTAGGTCAACACCTCTGTAAAATTCTGCACGAAGCCGGCGCCGGGCTCATCGTTGCCGATGTGAATTCCGAAGCCGTTGCTTATGCAGTGAAAAACTACGGGGCAAAGGCCGTTGCCCCCGGTGTAATTTATACACAGGAAGCTGATATCTTTTCTCCGTGTGCCATGGGAGGAACAATAAACGACAATACTATTCCTCAGCTAAAGGCAAGTATCGTTGCTGGTTCTGCGAATAACCAGCTTGATGAAGCGCGCCACGATAAGATGCTTCATGACAGAGGTATCTTATATGCGCCCGATTATGTAATCAATGCGGGAGGCATGCTCAACGCATCGGGTGATATCTTTGGGGAATATGATGTAAACGAGGTAATGAAAAAGATATCCGGTCTGTATGACGTTACCTTAAGAATATTTGAAACAGCACAGCAGGAAGGAAGGCTTACCTCTGAAGTTGCCGATGAGCTTGCCCGGCAGAAAATCACGGAGGGAAAAGTATCGAAAAAATGACATTAATTGGGAATGTTTACCGCAAATGCTTTTCCTCAAGGAGAATAGATAATTTTATCCTTTTCCTGTGGATTTAAAGCATCACCTCCTTTTTAACCATGCTGCACATGGAATAATATAATAGTTCCCACTCCTGCTAGGAGGAGAATGAATTGTCTGATACTTGCCTGGATACCAATTTTCTGATTCAGTTTGGGAATGAGATCAGCAGTTGCAATATAGATAAAGCTTGCGGCAGAAAAAGCAAGGATATACGGCACGACAGCTTCCATCGATTTCAAAAAGAAATAGGCGATTACTGCGCCCGGCAAGGTAGTAATCGAAGACAGAATGTTGTAGAAGAAGGCCTTGTGTCGCGAATAACCGCTTTCAAGAAGGATTACGAAATCTCCTATTTCCTGGGGTATCTCGTGCGCAATCACCGCAAGCGCGGTTGCCACGCCAAGGGGGAAAGACGTAAGAAAAGCCGCAGTAATGACCGCCCCGTCAACAAAATTGTGAAAGGCATCTCCCACGAGAATAAGCGGACCCGCTGAATTATGCACTTCACACCCTTCAACATGACAGTGCCGCCAGATCACCAGTTTTTCAAGTAAAAAGAAGATAATTATTCCGGCAAGCACCAATGACAGGATTGATCGCGGTTGGCTATATTCCAGCGCGTGCGGTATCATTCCCAGAAAAGCTGATCCAAGCAATGTCCCTGCCGCATAACTGACGAGACAGGGAGTAAGTATTCTCCGCGTACCTTCAGGAAAAAATAAAAGAAGTGCAGCCCCACTAACTGATACCACGCTGCCCAGGAGACTGAAAATAATAATCCACACCATAAGCATACAGACCTCGCAGTCTGAAAAAACAACTTTACTGAAAACGTAACCATTCAACAAAATTAACGATATAGGGGTAGAGATAATAGCAAAACGAGAGAAGAATCTCAAGGTATTTACGCAATAGAAGAAAGGTGGAGGAGTAAGGACGGCAGGGATCAACACAGGAAATTATAACGACCATTGCAATAAGCTTTTTAAGAAGATGATGAAGGCATTCACGAGATTTTCTCAATTCCTTTTAATAACTGATGGCGACACCCCTATTTCGGATAGTGTAAAAGGTAAGATCAAAGTACTTGTCCAGTGATGTTGGTGGCATATCCCGTATCAGACAAGGTACATAGTATGTCACAAGGCGGGATCAAGTATAAGGGGAAGACGGGCTGCAGGCAATATCAGAGCTCCTGAGATACGTGCAATATGGCCAATTGTTGATTGTCAGAAGACCATTGAGATGATGATAGCGTCCGGGAGGAAACGATTGGAAGCAGTGATTTGGCATTGTGTGTCTGAGGAATATACCCACATGGTTTCCTACCTTGGTTGTATAGGAATTTTCATTTTATTTAAACGGGCTGCGGGGTGGCATAGCCGTACTTGTTTGCCCTTGTTGCTGAGTATACACACGGCTTTGGTATATCACACGGACAAACAAAGTTTGTCAGTGCCACCCTATAACCGAAGGGATACCTTGAGAATCTAAGCCTGGCATGTTTACGGCGATCGAAAACATGTACTGAGTTTATCGAAGAAGAGGCTCATGAACAAAACGACAGGGAAAGGAGAACGAGTCATGCGTACGGTTAACCCGACTTTCGCAATTCGAGCTGAAAAAAGGTTATTTTTAGGCATGAATCGCCCA
>NZ_MJUW02000014.1 GCF_001753675.2 Candidatus Brocadia sapporoensis
CGTTCATTTATGGTTTTACCGTCGCCTCGTACGACAAACGCTACCCGCTCGTCATCGACCCTACCCTAGTCTACTCCACGTACCTGGGGGGAAGTGATGATGATTCCGGTCTTTCCTCAAGGTTTGGCGGCACTGACATAGCGGTAGACGGCGACGGCAATGCGTATGTAACGGGTTCTACGAAGTCTCTCGATTTCCCAACGAAAATCGCCGTGTATGGAACTTATACTGGTAAGTACGATGCCTTTGTTACAAAGATAGGCACATCGGGCACAAGCCTTTTATACTCCACGTACCTGGGGGGAAGTGAAGACGATTATGGTTTGCGCATAGCGGTAGACAACGCCGGCAATGCGTATGTAACGGGTTGGACGCAGTCTTCCGATTTCCCAACGGCAAACGCCATGTATGGAACCAATACTGGTTGGACCGATGCCTTTGTGACAAAGATAGCTGCATCGGGCACAAGTCTTTCCTACTCCACGTACCTGGGGGGAAGTAATTTTGATTGGGGTTCTGGCATAGCGGTAGACGGCGCCGGCAATGCGTATGTGACAGGCTCTACATATTCTTCCAATTTCCCAACGAAAACTCCCATATATGTAAGCAATAAAGGTGATGAGGATGTCTTTGTGACAAAGATAGGTACATCGGGCACAAGCCTTTCCTACTCCACATACCTGGGGGGAAATGCCCGCGATGAAAGTCGTGGCATGGCGGTAGACAGCGCCGGCAATGTGTATGTAACGGGGTTTACATGGTCTTCCGATTTCCCAACGGAAATACCCATATATGGAACCTATACTGGTTCTTACGATGCCTTTGTGACAAAGATAGGTACATCGGGCACAAGCCTTTCCTACTCCACATACCTGGGGGGAAATGCCCGCGATGAAAGTCGTGGCATGGCGGTAGACAGCGCCGGCAATGTGTATGTAACGGGGTTTACATGGTCTTCCGATTTCCCAACGGAAATACCCATATATGGAACCTATACTGGTTCTTACGATGCCTTTGTGACAAAGATAGGTACATCGGGCACAAGCCTTTCCTACTCCACATACCTGGGGGGAAGTGATGCCGATGAAGGTTATAGCATAGCGGTAGACAGCGCCGGCAATGCATATGTAACGGGGTATACGAAGTCTTCCGATTTCCCAACGGAAATGCCCATATATGGAACCTATACTGGTACTTCCGATGCCTTTGTGACAAAGATAGCTGCATCGGGCACAAGCCTTTCCTACTCTACATTCCTGGGGGGAATTGGTGACGAGGCAGGTGAAAGCATAGCAGTAGACAGCGCCGGTAACGCGTATGTAACGGGGTATACAGGGTCTTCCAATTTCCCAACGGAAAAACCTATTTATGGAACCAATACCGGTAGCTGGGATGCCTTTGTGACAAAGATAAGTACATTGGGCACAAGCCTTTCCTACTCCACATACCTGGGGGGAAGTTATAGCGATCATGGTACTGGCATAGCGGTAGACAGTGTCGGTAATGCGTATGTGAAGGGTGAGACATATTCTTCCGATTTCCCAACGATAATAAACGCCTTTGATGAAAGCTATAATGGTTCTTCCGATGTCTTTGTGACAAAGATAGGGGATAGCACACCAACCGTTGTTGAGTTAGTATCATTCTCTGCAAATGGTAATACCGATGGAAAGGTTACATTGCACTGGCAGACGGCCACAGAGATTGACAATGCCGGATTTAACCTCTACCGTGCAAAACGCAAGGATGGTCCCTATAAGAAGATCAATACTACGCTTATTCCGGCGCAGGGCAACGCAACAACGGGCGCCAGCTACAGCTACGAGGATACACCGCCTGCCAAAGGGGCGTATCACTACAAACTGGAGGACGTGGACACCAACAGCGTAAGCACAATGCACGGCCCGAAGAAGGTGAAGGTGAAGATAAAAAACCGATGACCGATACCGGATGTTAGACGCAAGGTGCGCAAGACGCAGCGCCGGCATCAAGGGATGAGCGGTGTGTGAAGGGAGTTGTGTTCGGGGTTCAGAGGTCTGAATATCCCGGCCTTGCCCACCCTGGATTTTGGATGCGCACATTCATTAACCCTGTCAGGGTTTAAAACCCTGACAGGGTTGACTCACAAATACCGCGCTCCGGATTTGAGGTTTGAATGGTTTAGCACTAGTGGGGGCGCAGGGAAATGGAACAGATTCTCTATCTGCTGCCCCTCTGTGGCACGGGTGATACCTTGCGTCGGGTGTGCAAAGAACTTTTAAGTCATTGGGAAGACTGGAAAATTTTTTGTACGTGAGGTGGATGAACCGTCTAAGCTACTCAAAGAATACCCGTTGTATCTTCGACTGCAGGGTGGCACGGACAAACTCGTTTGTCCGTGCGATAGATCCCAAATCCGTACATAGATTCGAACACCATGGACAAACGTAACCGTTTCACTTGTTGCCTTGTGACACACCCCCCGGCCCCTCTTTTTCGAGGGGAGAGCAAGAGTCTTTTCTGGAAAGGGGGGATTTCGGGCTGTGTATGGTACGGGCAAACGCCGTATTTTTATAGAGTGCAGAAATCTTCATGTTGCCGGGATTTTTCAAAAAAACCGAATGGATTCAAATAAATTAGCAACCCTAAAATCCGTATGCAACTTCTGAAACTCGTCAAGGTCCTCATCCAAAAAATGACCGATTTCGTAGTGCAAATTTCAGATTTACGGTATTTTGCGTAAATATTGTTTCGTTATACACGGTTATAACTCACAAATAGCTGTTCCATCCCGTTCAATCCCGTCTTGTCCAGGTACATGGTGTTCATTTGAAAATTCATTGCCGGTTCCAGTAGGGGACCTTCGATAATCGTAGCGAAAGGGTTGCCACTCAAGATGCGATGAGCTAAGGTGAGATACAGACGGTTCAATAAGCGTTCTTTTAACAACAGATACAAGATTTTAGGCCCCGCGCCTGAATAGATTACGCGGTAACCCAATTCGTATGCGTGTCGTGCAAAGAGTTTTCCTTCTACGCGATTTTTGCCTGCCACTACGACCTTGCCCTCGCGTTTTTCAATTTCGTGCACGCGCTCGGGATTGGGATTCTCCGTCGTAAAGAAAACAGCCTTGCGTCCGTCGTGTTTGAGCACGTCAGGAATCGGAAAATCCAAACTGCCGCTGATTATGGCGATGTCGGGTTGCGGTTTTAGACCACGTGACATGCGCCATTCACGCAGATCTGCAAACCTGGGGTCATCTGTTTGTAAAATCTCCTGCGCGCGTCCTTGCGCCCATTCGCGTAAATATCTGCCACTGCTGATAATCAAGTCCGCCTGCGCTGCAAGTTCCTGATACAAACGCCAGTCGTGTTCGTTCGTGACATTTTTCGGCACCATTAAACCCGAACCATCAGGACGCGGAATTGCGATCCGCCCATCCAGGCTCGACACGAAATTTGCATAAATGTATGGCGATGCCGCATTGGTAAACTGTCGCACGTCATGCGCGAGATACAAACCTTTTAACATGCATTCCGCATATGGTTGCGGATAGAGTTGCAAAATCGGTTGTTCCATCGTTCTTAATATTTTGGTTGGTGAAATTATTCGGCTTGCTGCAAACGGTCGTTCAATTGTTCGTGTGCGATGCGCTCTTGAAAGGCGCCGTACATTGCTTGTGTCAGCATTTTCGAATTGGTCTGATTAACGCCGCGCATCGTTGCACACATGTGCTGACCCATCACAATTACGGCAACGCCGCGGGGACTCAGGAGCGTTTGAATAAAGTCGGCGATTTCGCGCGTCATTTTTTCTTGCACCTGAAGACGTCGCGCGTACATTTCAACGATACGCGGAATTTTCGAGAGACCAATAATTTTACCATCAGGAATATATGCCACATGCGCTTTGCCAAAAAAGGGCAGCATGTGATGTTCGCACAAACTGTAGAACTCAATGTCCTTGACGACCACCATATCGTCGTACGCGCTTTCAAACAGGGCGCCGTTGATGAGCGATGCCGGATTTACAGCGTATCCACCGAGCAACTCGTTGTATGCGCGTGCAACACGTTCCGGTGTTTTTCGCAAACCTTCGCGAGTCGGGTCTTCACCCACATTCACCAGAATAGTACGCACTGCTGTGGCAATCGCGCGCTGCGCTTTTTGTTTAGAGGTTTCATGCTGCTGCGCAGCGTAGCTTGTAATCGTGTGGTCAGGCATTGTGGTCTGCGAACTGTCATTGTCATACGCATGCGTAACGCAAGCCGGGAGTTGTGGCGCTGTTGCTTGTGTTTGGAGTGCGTTCTGGACAAATTGTCGGACTTGGGAGCTTATGCCTGGCACCGTATACATGTTGTCACGCGATGTGCACAGACGGTCAGCCAACTCCGCCAACGTAGGTCCGTCCGGTGGAATAATGTAATCGGGGTTGACGTCCGCTAGCGCTCGCGCCATAAAGCCGCATTCAAAAATTTTCAGGTCGGGAATTTTTAATTCGTTATCGTCAATGATTTCCTGATCATACAAAACTAAATCCAAATCAATGGTGCGCGGCGCATTTTTATCCGCGGTCCGCACGCGTCCCAATTCGCTTTCGATAGCGCGTAAGGCGTTCCGCAAAGCATGAGGCGTTAATTCGGTCAACAATCGCGCTGCGCCATTAAAAAAGTGCGGTGTATTTGGTGCGTTACCTAACGCGGGTGTATCATAGACGGGCGAAACGGCAAGCACCGTTCCTAGACGGCGCAAACGTTCCACTGCTAATGGATAATTTGTTTCGCGCTCGATATTTGAACCAATGAAAATATAGGCGTCGTTCATTTTGTTTAATACTCCATTCCGGCTAAGTCATTTCGGCGCATCCGTTTGTTTCAACCCAAAATCTGCGCGCGTGCGTGTGATTGTAACACCGACGGAGCGCGCAAAGCGTAATGCACCCGGTTTTTCCAAACTGACCTGCACGCGCAATGCGCGCGGGTCGCACAAACAAATTTCGGCGATACGTTCCACTAAACGCTCAACCAAAAAATGATTGGATCTTTCAACGTACTCGATAATTTGCTTGGTGACGGTACGATAATTGAGTGCATCTTCAATCGCGTCACTGGCAGCGGCGGGACGCGTATCCGTCCACAGCACGAGATTGATCAGCACGTCCTGTTTATTTTTGCGTTCCGATTCGTTGATGCCAATGATACAGCGCAGCAACAAATCGTTGATTTCGATACGGTCAGGTTTCATTTTTTTAGATCGTCATGGAAATGAGTGGGTAAAATATGCGTTTTTATATCTCCGGAAGCATACAGGTCAGAATTTTAAATGAAGATATTCTTTGTCTCTTGGACCGTAGGCTCGTCGCTGGGTAACCAGGATTATGTTATTTAATTCCTCGACAAAATCCATGGAAACGGTATTCTCCGGTTTATTGTATGCAGTAATTCATCCCAATGCCTTTCTATTATCTCAGCAAATTTCTCATAGGGTTTATGGGAGGACTAAGAGTTAGGCCTTGATTATAGAATGGTTGCCCTATTCGTTATGTAGATTGATATCATGACATAACCATAGAAAATCCAATATGCCAATGCAATTTATCGCCCTTATTTTAAGTCAGATATTGGATACCACGTCTTGGTTGGTGATTTTAGCGTGTTGAGCTTCTTTATTTATTACCTTTTTTCAACAATCCTGAGATTACCTCAAAATTATTCACAATGTCCATAATCATTTAATGATTTAGATGGTTGGTGGTCAACGGCATCCGTCAGGTAAACGCGCCTTCGAGCATTTCATCTATTCTAAACAGAACCCCAATGTCCGTTCAAGGTGCTCAATGATGGTGGTGTCCTTTACAGGAACACCAGCTCCAATATCTCATTTTATTTCTGGCTTTTCACTGGCTCTTATTTTGTCTTCACCTCTGTTTATTTTCCTTCTTCAACAATTAATTTCACCCCCCGGGCTTGCATTGAGATCACTTGGTATACCTCTGAGTCCTAAAAGTTCTGTTTTGTCGGTTTATCCGCATTTCATCCGAGTTGTACTTAAGAACGCAGGCTTCAAATGTAATAGCTTATTGTTATCTGCAATGCATTGACACGTTTCCCTTTCACGATGAGTATGTTGTCGATAGGTTTATTTGCAGTGTAGCTGGCTCGCGATCTATTTTTCCTTACCTTTCTCTCCCACTGCTTTTTCAGTAACCTTTACCTCCAGGGCTGACGTAAATGTTC
Source organism: Candidatus Brocadia sapporoensis (assembly GCF_001753675.2). GTDB lineage: Bacteria > Planctomycetota > Brocadiia > Brocadiales > Brocadiaceae > Brocadia > Brocadia sapporoensis. The sequence continues at coordinate 6,215 of NZ_MJUW02000014.1, forward strand.
CAACCGTAAATTTAATCCTGGCAGGGGTTTTCTCTGTCAGATTCTTACCCGTTACCGTAAAGACCGCACAACCGCTTGAATCCGTTAATATTGCACTGGAGGAAAGCTCTATCTTGTTGACTCCCTCCTGGATAACCGCATCGACCTTGGCATCCACTGCCGGATTGCCCTTTTCACATTTTACCCTTACCGTTACAGTGCCCGTCTTTCCCTTCTCAAGCACCAGCTTTTCCTTTGGCTCTATGTATACACTCTCGGGCACGCACCCTGTTGTCTGAACCCGTACCGCGATTTTTGTCTTCAGATCTCCAGCAACAAACTTAATCTCCGGAAGCTCTTCTTCTGTTTTCCTATTACCCGTAACGGTAAATACCGCCCTTCCATTTTCGTCTGTTATGGCACTTGCAGGGGAAAGTTCTATAAACTTTTTACCCTTCAGAATATCAGCAACAACCTGAACACCTGCAGCAGGTTTATCATCTTTATACTTCACACTCACCACGATATTCGCGTTCTTTCCTTTTTGCATTACCAGTTCCTGGTCAGGATGTGTCATGATTGTCTTTGGCTTGTTTTCAGTCGTTTCCTTTTCTGCCTTTTTTGTTGCCGTCTCACCAATCTTTTCAACAACCTTTACATCGAGGGCAGACGTAAAGGTTCCGACTGCAAATTTAATTCTGGCAGGGGTTTTCTCTGTCAGATTCTTGCCCGTTACCGTAAAGACCGCACAACCGCTTGCATCCGTTAATATCGCACTGGAGGAAAGATCTATCTTGCTGATTCCTTCCTGGACAACTGCATCGACCTTGGTATCTACAGCCGGATTGCCTTTTTCACATTTCACCCTTACCGTTACAGTACCCGCTTTTCCCTTCTCAAGCACCAGCTTTTCCTTTGGCTCTATGTACACACTCTCGGGCACGCACCCTATTGTCTGAACGATTACCGCCATTTTTACCTTCAAATCTCCTGCGGCAAACTTAATCTCCGGAAGCTCCTCTTCTGTTTTCCTATTACCCGTGACGGTAAATATCGCCTTGCCATTTTCATCAGTTACGGCACTTGCAGGGGAAAGTTCTATAAACTTTTTACCCTTCAGGATATCAGCAACAACCTGAACACCTGCAGCGGGTTTATCTTCTTTACACTTCACACTCACTACGATATTCGCATTCTTTCCTTTTTGCATTACCAGCTCCTGGACAGGATGCGTCATTATTGTCTTTGGCTTGCAGGTAGCGGTTCCCGTGCTTTCCATCCCTTGTGCAATCACACTGTGCGGTTTAAAACCGGCACCAAAGCCAAACAAAATTAATGCTATTACATATAATGAGTACTTAAACTTCAACCGTTCCATGTATGTCCCTCCTTCTTGGTTAAGTGACTTGTATGAGATCTGGCTATCGTAAGGTATCTTCACAGGCGTTAACATATCTCTCGTAAAAAAAGCATCTGATAAACTATTAATTAAACACAGAATATAAGAAATTTTCAATTTATTTTATCAATTATGAAGAAACATTTGCCTCCTCCAGGATCAGATGGCCTTGTGACATCAATTTTAGCAACATCTTAATATACAAATGTTTCATCGTTTGTGATTTATCACATCGATACAGAGCGGCAATATCATAATATGATCCGTACATCACCCATCCGTTTGGTAAAATGGATTGCATCAAAATATTCGAGCAAAGGGACTGCATATTTACGGGTAGTCCTGGTCAGATCCCGGAATTGTGCCACACTCATAGGACCGTTTTTGGAAATATGCGCCCTGACCAATTCTTTTAATTTGTTCAGCACCGTCGCATGGAAATGGATGCCGTTTTCGATCCTAATAAGCTTCTTTTGCTCTATCAGCAAGGAGATGGCGACTTTGCCGGAAGCGCCAAATTTTGTGATGTTCTCTTCTAAAGAAGGCGGAGTCAATCCAGCCTTAAAAAAAATCTCTTCAATTTTATCTGCTACATCTTTATCTTTTGTTGACACTTCGAGCTTAAAGTCCACGAGCGATAGTTTATTATCCGTAATTTTAATAATTTTCTCGTTTCTCAGAGCAGAAAGTACCGCGGTAAACAAGAAAGGATGGATATTATCGCCAACGATGGGCTTCTTATGAGGCTCTCCAGCACCGGTCTTTATATCTTTTGACACAGGTAGGGAAGCTGAGGTGATCAGCGCCCTGAGTTGGGACTCCTCAATTCCAGTTTTTAAAGGATTTTCCTTATGAAATGTCCTGAGGATATTCAGGACTAGTTCCTTTACAGCAGTAATCACATCACGATGAACAACACCGTCTTTACCCTCGGCAAGAAACTTCCGAAGCAACCCCTTCTTTACTAATCCTGCAATAACATCCTCGGCAGTTGAAGGATGAATATTCACCTGCCTGGAAATGTCATCAACCGTAGGAGTGAACAGTCGTTCACCCTTACAAACAGGAATAGTATTCAAATAAACCTGTTCTACAATATCCGGGAGATTCCCGCTGTCCAGAATTCTTAAAACCGCGAGGGTTTCTTCCCTAAAACGTTTTAACCGGGTGGTATTGTACCTTAACACCTTGCCACCACCGATAGTATAGGCAGGCGAATAGGAACGGATAATGAAATGATCTTCCCGCTCGACGGTAACAATATCTTCCAGGAGAATTTGACACAATGCCTCCTCGCCGGGCCTTAATGTATCCCGATCCAGCAGAACAAGCCGACCCATCACCTCAGTGGTATTCAGATGAAACCGAATCCTCGTCCTGTTTTTTAAAGGGTTTTTTGTGCCTTTTACCAACCGCAGTAAGACATCGATGATCTTTGCTGGCTGTAAGTATCCGGGGATTGAGAGCTCATGACCGCGCCGTATTTCGGCAGATTTGATGCCAGACAAATTGACTGCTGCACGTTGTCCAGCAAAGGCAGAGGTGACCCGTTCTCCGGTCACTTCAATTCCTCTCACACGTAAGATCTTTTTCATGGGCAAGATTTCCATTTCATCCTCCACGGAAATCTGACCACCCAGAATAGGGCCGGTGACAACACATCCATACCCCGGAACGGTGAAAGACCGGTCAATGGGCATTCGGAATTCACGGACGTTGCTCTGCGTTTGTATCTGTGCAATCAGTTTTCCTATCACCGTCTTGCAGGTTTCGATCCCCTCACCGGAGACCACGGATACAGGAATAATCGGGGCATGCTCCAGCAATGTACCCGTTACATTTTTTTTAATATCTTCCTGCACCACCGCCAGCCATTCATCGGTAACAAGGTCTTTTTTCGTCAGGGCAATGAGACCGTGTTTAATGCCCAGGAGGTTTATGATTTCCAGGTGCTCAATAGTTTGGGGCATAACGCCATCATCGGCTGCAATAACAAATAATACGAGGTTGATGCTGGTGGCGCCTGCCAGCATGTTCTTGACGAACCGTTCGTGTCCTGGTACGTCAACGACACACACCCTGCGATTTTCACCGAGATCGAGATAGGCAAAGCCCAAATCGATAGTCAATCCACGTTTCTTTTCTTCGGGTAGTCTGTCGGTATCAATTCCCGTCAATGCCTTCACCAAGGAAGTCTTTCCATGGTCGATATGTCCTGCCGTCCCGATAATGATGTGCTCAATATAGTGTGTGCCGGTTGATGATTGGTGCACGAATGAATGTTTCATCGGTTTTCGCTATTGTTGTTATTTTTTTGACGTATCAGAGATAGTCATTATAAGTGCAAAATTGAAAAAATCAAAATCCAAAAAAACATACGAACATCCAGAGGTGTTCTAAGGAGCGGATTTATGATATGCCTGGGAGGGAAATCGAGTGTCTCAGCGATCAAGACCAGCAATGCCCACGCTAAAATCTGCCCGATGCAGTATAGCATTAAGCTTTCGGCAGGGCTATTCTCTAAAAACAGGAATTATCATTGACGCAAAGCATTAGCAACACCCGATCCGCACCAATTGGAGCGGCTGCACAAAAGGGGAATGCCATAGAATGGTATGAACCGGGCAGGTGCTATTAAAAAGGAAGCACACCTTGGTGTGCACAAGTCCGTAGTGAAAATCTTGCTGAGAACCGAAGGAACTTCCAGGCAATGTTTTCGGTTACAGTGTGGCACTGATAAACTGTAACCCGCTTACATAAAATGAAAAATTCCTATACAATTAAAATAATCGTAACCGGTTAGCTTTTTAAAAGGAATTTCCCATGCATTTCCTGTGTACGGTAAGAGACGAAACATTTGCTGCCTTGTGACACACCCCCGGCCCCTCTTTTTAGAGAGGAGAGCAAGAGTCCCCTCAAAAAGAGGGGATTTAGGCGTGTGTTTGATACGAGCAAACGCCTTATCTTTTATAAATGGCAGCAACCCGAATGCTGCTGGGATTTTTCAAGACACTGAATGGTTACAAATAATCTTTATGCCGTTTTCTTGTATTTTTGCGCTAATAATGGTGTTTTCCCATTGACGACTTCAGGAGTGACCAGGAACGAAGACTCCCCCTTCTGGGAAGGTAAATGATACATAGCATCCAGCATAAAACTCTCGAAGATTGCACGGAGTGCCCGCGCCCCTGTCTTCTTTTCGAATGCTTTTTTGCTGATCTCTATTAATGCCTCTTGAGAAAATTCTAATTTGGTTTCTTCCATCTCAAAGAATTTTTGATATTGTTTAACGAGAGAATTCTTTGGTTCTGCCATGACCTTGATCAAGTCTGCCTCGGTCAATGGCATCAGCGGCGCAAGAATCGGTAATCGTCCGATAAACTCTACAATCATTCCGTAATCGATGATATCCTCAACCTCCACTTTGCTCAGAATGTCGCCGAAAGATTCGTCCGGCTTATCCTCTTTTCCTGAATCAAACCCGATATTTGTTTTTCCAATCCTTCTCCGGATAATCTCTTCTATGCCGGTAAAGGTTCCACCGCAGATAAAAAGAATATCCCGCGTGTCCATTTGAATATACTGCTGTTCCGGGTGCTTTCTGCCACCTTGGGGGGGGATATTTGATATGGTTCCTTCCAGCATTTTTAGGAGGGCCTGTTGCACTCCTTCGCCGGAAACATCCCTGGTGATAGAGGGATTGGTGCTTTTCCTGGCAATCTTATCAATCTCGTCAATATAAATAATGCCCTGCTGTGCACGCTGGAGATTAAAATCGGCGTTTCTTAATAAGCCTAAAAGCACATTTTCCACATCTTCCCCCACATACCCGGCCTCGGTGAGCGTGGTTGCATCCGCGATGGTAAAAGGCACATCAAGGATTTTTGCCAGGGTGCGTGCGAGAAGTGTCTTCCCTGAACCCGTGGGGCCGATAAGTAAAATATTACTTTTTTCTATCTCAACTCCCTCACTACTTGCCCTTGTGATCAAACGCTTATAATGGTTGTAAACAGCAACGGCAAGCGTTTTTTTTGCCTTATCCTGACCTATGATATATTCATCTAAATGTTGCTTAATCTGTGACGGAGTGGGTATTTTTCCGATTGGTTTCGCAGAAATGTTCTTTTGATCTTTTTTCAGCAGCATGTGGCAAGCATCAACACATTCGTTGCAAATAAAGATGTTTGCATCGCCCTGAATCAGCCGGCCCACGGCATCATAGTTTCTTCCGCAGAAGGAACAGCTTTTTTTAGCACCTGTAGCTTTCTTTGCCATGCACTCTCTACCTCGAAGTATAAATATAGAAGTGGTCAGAATTTATCTCTCAATAGGGAAAAATAATAACAAACCGATTCGTATTATGCAACTCTTTTTAAAACTAGCAACGATAAAGCAAAAAGGACTTTTTTCGTAACTATTCAGCGTACTTTCGCTCACAAACCCTATGAGTGAACAAAATATTGATTCTGTAATCCCGAAGGGATGTCATGATTATAG
>NZ_MJUW02000122.1 GCF_001753675.2 Candidatus Brocadia sapporoensis
CAGACCATTTATCATCATGCGGTGTTCTTTGGACAATGCGTGTATGACATGCATTCTCGGAATGAGCGCGAATTTGTGAAAAGTAATTTCGTAACCATTTGGTTTTCGAAAAATTCCCAACAATAACCATGTTTCCCATGCCGTGTAGGGGCAGGTTTGAAACCTGCCCCTGCAATAAATACCATTCATGCAAAATGGTTTTAAAAAGCTAAATTATTACAAAAGAAGATTTTGGCAAGTGTAAAATTGCCCCGATGCTTTTCAAAAAAAGGATGTTTTCGTTCAGACACTAACGATAGGCCGGGGGTGTATTTCAGTATTTTACACACCCCTATATTACCTCTTTCCAGAGGGGACTTAAAAGATCGAAATTCCTTATCATTTAATTGAGTTTACAGTAACTTATACCTGGTCTCCTCCTGTCTCTCCACTGTTTACAGGAAGATTATGGGGGCATTTAAAATTTGTGAATATCCATCTTTAGACAGTTTCATTTCAGAAATTCATCTTGGCAATCCGTTGTGCTCCTTGACGGAAGGAAGAATTGCGGTGAACACGTCGATTGCCGATATGGTACGGCCTGCTTTAAACCCAAAGCTTGGATCATCAAGCAGGGGTGTCAGCATCAGTTCTTTGTCAGTGCAGTGTCCAATAAAATAGAGATTCAAAGCCGGTACTTGGACGGCAATATAAGAAGAAACAGGTATGCCCGTGGAGTCAGAGGCATTTCTTCGAATATTAGCAAGGATTTTAATCAGGTGAGGACCACCAAAATTTGTAGCATTCCAGGCCCCTTGAATTTTTTCTACAACAACTGAAGACCGTATCTGTTCTCTTGCTGTGAAAGGATAAATAATTTTATCGGCGTCTATGAGTAGTTTGTTGGAGTCGCTTCCCGGTTTATACTCACGCAACTGATCAAGTTGTACGAGGAAAACACGAATAGGCTCCCCCAGGGCAACAGCAGACACTTTGTCGAGTGATTCAAAGCCCATTGCTTTGTAGTTCTGCCCGTTGACCAATTTGCGGAGTGTCACCATCGACTCAGATGCTACCTTCTGTGATTCGTTATTATCCGATTGAGCATTTGCATGCGCAATCATCACTAACCATGGTAAGAGTAGTGCCATTAAGAGACGCATATTTGTTTTCCTCCTTATTTATAGGTAATGTCGTAATAGTCATTCCAATGACTATCGCCTGAACCACTGACATACGCGGTATAGGTGATAACGCGTTGGTCGCCAATGTTTGGTGGCCATGGATCGTTGATGATTACATATCTGTCCCGTCTATAGTTACATAACCAATTACAACCATCCTATGTCCTCCGCAGCCAGACCAGTGCCAGGAAAATGCAAATGGTTTCTTTTTACAGTAAATCGGGTCTTTTACTTGATACCAGCTTAAGGGTGTGCCGAAGGTGGTTTTAAATTCGAAGTTATACTTATCAAATTCCGGCCAAACGCTATTGAAGCATGTGGACGGCACGGGATTATTGCAGCAATCCGTGCTGCCGAATCTTTTGTTTGCTTGGTCACATTGGCTCACATCATGGCCCATAAAATCCATTATCATTTCACCACTGGCAGCCCAACACCACATTGACGTCTCCTGTGGGTGCAACCTAACAGCTTGGGAGCCGATCACAGCAGGCTTGCACCAACCAGCCATAAATACTGAAGCCGCAAGTAAGCTGCCTAATAAAAGCCCCCGTCTTTTGGTTCTCACTAATTCTTTAGCCACGACAAGTACCTCCTTTTTCTTGTTAAATACCGTGTAAATAACCTGTGTCTTTTACATAACAATTGCCCACCATGACTTTTCAATTTGGCAATCAAAATGCAGCCAGCGTCATCATATATGACGAAGTGTAGGCCATGGGAGCAAAAACTGTTATCTGCAGAGTCTATGTTATATGTTATGTTGTTAACTCTTTCGAGCTCCGTTTAAACCAACCTCCCTTCTCTGGGATGTCGTCGAGCGTCTATTTTGCCCAACGGTCTCCCTTCTAAAAGTATTGAGCTGGAAGAACTCCTTTTTGGCAGATTTCTCCCCCTTTCCCCTGTATGCTTAACCCAGCTTTCTACGAAAGCTGGGTTAAATGGTAACCGGTTTCTGTCTTTCAAAATTACGGTTGATCTCGCCCACATGGAAACATCTTCGGCAGTAAGGCTGTTTTTTGTGTACAGTAAGGTTGTCTAAGGAACTCACTTCTCTGTGCTCTCAAAGACCCTTTGCTTTGCGTCCCCTGATTACTCAGGGTTTGCCCTTATCGTAATGTTTTTGTTTATTTCTTCATTCTGTGAAAACCATTGCTATCAATCATCATTTAGATGTCAAGAAAAATAATAAATAGTATTGAGTTCTTTTCGAAACATTCTATAATGACGAGTAAAGAGTGATTCGTGAGATGTTGACAGACAAAAGACAAAAAAATGGAAGACGGGTAGTTATTATGTACTTACAAAACATATTCGAGCCAGCGAAAATTGACAACCTTATTCAATTAGCCATTCAGGAAGACATTTTTACAGGGGATATTACGACCGAGAATCTTATTCCGGAAAACCTGATTGTTGAAGGGGCGTTTATTGCTAAAGAAAATGGGATTATTGCCGGATTGCCGGTTGTTGAGTATTTTTTTCTAAAACGGGACAAGAATGTTTTTTTTAAACAATGGGTAAAGGACGGGATTTTTGTTCATAAAGGTGAGACCATTGCCACGATACATGGCAGTGCGAAGATATTACTCTCTGGTGAGCGGATTGCCTTAAATTTCCTGCAAAGGCTTTCAGGAATTGCGACGTTAACTGCGCAGTTTGTTGAACGTGTCAAACCTTCAAAAGCTTCCGTTTTAGATACAAGAAAGACAATCCCCGGCTGGCGATATTTGGAAAAATATGCAGTGACCGTGGGCGGTGGAGTTAACCATCGAATGGGACTCTACGACCAGGTGCTCATAAAAGACAATCATCTGGATATCATGAAAAACAAACTATCCTATGATCTTCCTTCCCATGTCAGCATTATAGAAAAGGCTGTCTCGATATTGCGGCAAACGATAAACAAAGGTGTTTTGATCGAGGTAGAGACAAGGACGCCGGAAGAAATAAAAAATGCCCTCAAGTCAGGGGTTGATATAATTTTGTTTGATAATATGAGCATCCAACAGTTAAATACTGCGGTGAGAATGGTTAATGAATGGAACTATAGTGAGGGTGTACGCCGACCGCTTACGGAGGCGTCGGGAAATATTAACCTCGAAAGTGTACACCTTGTGGCACAAACGGGTGTAGACAGAATCTCTATTGGCGCCATTACACATTCAGCAAAGGCTCTGGATATTTCGCTGGAAATATCCAGGTAAATATTTCAAAAATTGGTTGAATGCGAAAGATTTGTTCAATAGAATTAAACTTTTGTAACCATTTGGCTCTTTGAAAAAGGTAGCGCCGGCCGTCCGACGAAGTTCACGACAAAATCCCTTGTGGTCGGCTGCCTACGGGCGGGCATTGTGCGGGGGGCTTCGTAGTGAACTCTGTCGAACGATAAACCACCCGCGCTGTGGGGTATATTTTGTGAAGATTCCCATTGCAGGTGTTTTTCAAAGAGCGAAATGGTTACCAATTTTTAATTCCTAAAAGGTGATTGTATCAGAATGGCCATGATTTTCTTTATACTCCGCGTTCGGCGGCAAGAAGTTGAGGCTGAAGAATTCCATGATTGAATGTAGCGTATGAAGGCGGTTGTTATAATCCCTGCAAGATATGCGTCGACCCGGCTGCCTTGTAAATTGATCCTGCCAGAAGTCAAGTCCGTTACCGGAAAATATATCATAGAGCACGTCTATCAAAACGTAAAACAGGCGCGACGCATTCACCGGGTTATTGTTGCAACGGATAACCGGCTTATCTATGATATTGTGAAAGGTTTTGGCGGCGATGTGGAGATGACTTCCGTATCGCATACCTCAGGAACAGACCGGATTGCCGAGGTCGCGGGAAGGTTAGACGCCGATATCGTTGTGAATGTGCAGGGGGATGAGCCGGAAATGAATGCGGATATGGTCGACCAGGTTATTGATGCCCTGGCTGATGAAAAGACCGCCGTCATGGCAACTCTTGCACATAAGATAAGTGATACTACAGAATTATCCAATCCCAATGTGGTAAAGGTTGTACGGGATAATTGCGGATACGCACTCTACTTTTCCCGCTCGCAGATTCCTTATGTGCGTGATAATAGAGAACCCCTCAGTGAACCCGGTATTATTTTTCTGAGGCATCTGGGTCTTTATGCATACAAAAGAGAGTTTTTATTGCACTACTCCAAACTCACCTCTTCCGTTTTAGAACACGCGGAAAAGCTGGAACAGCTCAGGGCGCTTTCCAACGGTTACAAAATCAAAGTGGCAATTACCGAATACACTTCCCGAGGCATTGACACGCGGGAGGACTTGATGGCTTTTTTGGAAAGATACAAACATGACTAAACATATCTTTGTTACAGGTGGCGTAGTTTCTTCTCTCGGTAAAGGGCTCAACTCTGCATCCATTGGGTTGTTGCTGGAGAGCAGAGGACTTAAGGTACGACTGCAAAAATTTGATCCCTATGTGAATATCGATCCCGGGACGATGAGTCCCTATGAACATGGGGAGGTTTATGTAACGGACGACGGTGCGGAGACAGACCTGGACTTAGGGCATTATGAACGATTTACCAATAGCAGAACGAACCGGTACTGTAATTTTACAACGGGTTCGATCTATTATTCTGTTATCACAAAAGAACGTAAAGGTGAGTATTTAGGAAAGACCGTGCAGGTAATCCCCCATATTACCAATGAAATCATCGAATGTATCCAGAAGCTGGATGGGCCAGATACGGATATTGTTATATCCGAAATTGGCGGTATTGTGGGTGATATTGAAAACCAGCCGTTCCTTGAGGCTATCAGGCAGTTTGGCCAAAGGGTGGGGCGGGAAAACGTGCTCTACATTCACCTTACTCTCGTCCCTTTTTTGAGTGCAGCAGAGGAGATTAAGACAAAACCGACCCAGCATAGCGTTGGTATGCTGCGGCAGGCAGGCATTCAGCCGGACATTATTATTTGCAGGACAGAAAAGCACCTTGGCGTTGAGGTAAAAGAAAAATTGTCCCTTTTTTGTAATGTGGATAAAAATGCAATTATTGAAGAACGGGATGTGAAGCCCTATCTTTATGAGATACCGCTTATCCTTATCGATCAGGGCCTGGATACGTTTATCATACAGAAACTAGAACTGAAAACAAATGGTAATACTATCGATCGATGGTTGTCAATATTGGAGATATTGAAAAATCCAACTCAGGCTACCGAGATAGCGATCGTCGGTAAATATATTGCACATCAGTCAGCCTATGAGTCTATTTACGAATCCCTGATTCATGGGGGCATTGGGAATAACGCCCGGGTACGGGTGCGCAGGGTAGAATCTGAGGACGTGGAAAAGAACGGGGCAAGGGCACATCTGGAAGGGGCAAGAGGGATTCTCGTTCCCGGCGGATTTGGGGTGCGCGGGGTTGAGGGTAAGATTGAAGCGATACGGTATGCACGGGAAAACAAGATCCCCTTCTTTGGCATTTGCCTCGGAATGCAATGCGCCGCCATTGAATTTGCGCGGAATGTATGCAATCTCAAGAGTGCAAACAGCACGGAATTTGACATCAATACTCCTGATCCGGTAATCAGCTTGTTGGAAGAGCAGCGCGCTGTGTCGTCTAAAGGCGGGACCATGAGGCTTGGGGCGCAACCGTGTGTCCTTCATGAAGGTACAAAGGCATTTAAGGCATACGGAAGCAGGGAGATCTCAGAACGGCACCGGCACAGGTATGAATTTAATAATCGCTATACAGAGCTGTTTGTGGACAGGGGCATGGTTTTTAGCGGATATACCTCTGACAAGCAATTCGTAGAAATCATGGAACTCAGGGATCACCCCTGGTTTGTTTGTGTGCAGTTTCATCCGGAATTTAAGTCGAAGCCCACCGACCCCCATCCCTTATTCAGGGAATTTATCCGGGCATCGTTGCAGCAATAGGGAACACTTTTTCCCTGTATTTTCCAAAGAAAATATTGATATTTTAGCCAAAATGCTGACTCACAAATTTCGTGCTTCGCCTGCCTATCGGACAAATGGGGAACCTGCCTTTTCGGTAGGGCATTGATCACTGCTGTCCAAATTAGCTGAGAAGTCCAGGTACAGGCCTTGAATTTACTGGCATTTTGGACAAGTATTCGTTGTTTTTAAAATCGGGTTATCATAAACAATGGTTCGAACATTTTTTATTGAAAAAGTAAAAGAGGAGTATCATAGATCCTCGCGAGAGAATTTTACAAATGCCACAATAAGAGGATATATGGCACATCCAACTTACCGAGACGATTTTAAACCAAATGAAAGGTATACGCAAATCACAAGTTAAATTTATGGTAACAGCTTAGCTTTTTGAAAGGGAATTCCCATGCATTTTATTTGTATGGTAAGAGATGAAACATTTGCTGCCTTGTGACACACCCCCGACCTCTCTTTTTAGAAGGGGAGAGCAAGAGCCCTTTCTGGAAAAAAGGGATTTAGGGGTGAGTTTGATGCGATCAAACGCCTTGTCTTTTATAAAGAGCAGCAACCTTCATGTTGCTGGGATTTTTCAAAAAACGGAATTGTTACAAAAAATACAATCTGTTTATCAAGGACTGAGAAGTTACGGCGCTATTGCCGCTTAAATTTGTCTGAACTGTTGTATATACAAAGCACTACTTAAATTTATAAATGTAAATGGCTAAATATTTTTTTAATATATACCCAATCTTTTTCACTTTGAAAAACCACATGATTTGCCTCTAGTTCTTCTTTTTTCAATTGTTTTTCCCACCACTTTATCTGCTTAAATTCAGTAACAGAAACGACAAACGAATTCAAAATGGTATCGTGATCACCAATTTGCTTTTCCAGGGTTTTTATCTCTTTATGAAAACGTATCTTTGGATCATCAATGCCTTTTGCATGGCGAATGCCGTGCGGGTCGACAAAACTTACGTACTGCTTTCCAGAAAACACTAACCACATAATAAAATCTGGATAAAAATTATGTGCCTGAAAAAAACCTACACCCCTACCTTTGCCCAGGTTCCGGAGCAAATATAACTCTTTATCCTGAAAATAGTCGGTATTGCCCTCGAAATAGTTCTTTAAATCAATAACAAACTGATTTTCACCCTCATTCAATGCAACTGGCATCACCTTTATTTCACTATCTTTTATGTAAATCAGGGGTTTGTATAAATGCTGATCAAATGAAAATGAACGGAGTGATCTAAACTCAAAATCGCTGAAATCGTGACGTCCTATCTTTTGCTTTAGCTCTTTCAGTTTGGCAATGATGTCATCACGTGACCTCTCAACGAGGAAGGTATATTCATCTACGATATTACCCTTTTTCCCTTGTGCTTCTAAGGCTGCTTCGACCTCATCAAGATACCTATACTCCATCTTGTCTTTTTCATAATCTAACTTCTTTGCATGGTAAAAATGGTCACAATATTTTTTTAGTAGTGTTATTGCTATTTCCTGCCATAAACGCACCTGCTCAAAAGAACGAAATACAAGCTCTTCTTCCGGAATATAGAGAACATACCAATCCGTCCGTTCCAATAAAACGGGCAGTATATCCTTTTTAATATTGAGATTATGATAGGCACGCTCGTTCTTATATTTTTGCAATTCAAAATAGACATTCTCATAATCAATAAAGGCACGTTGCTCATCTCCCAGCTTTCCTTCATGAAGTGTCGCTGTTGCTGAAGATCGTGCCAAACGACTCTGAATTGCTTCGATTTTTGGATACCAATCAACGATTATGGGACGTTCAAGTAAATACTCATCAGGTTCTCCCAGTGTCGGTCTTTCGCCATCCTTCTTGAAATCTACCCCTTCCTTCAGTTGTGGATATTTCAGTTTTCTTGTACCAAGGTTGGAAATTGCAGGGATGACAATCTCTTCGTAATCATCCTTTCCCTTCACCCCTTCCTCTTCTAAATATTCACGAAATTGGCGCATATAATCAGCCTTAATCCCAAAAACATTCAGCGTCTCAACGGTTCCAATGTGCTTTGGCACTTTGGTTGTTTTTATATACGAGCTTCGTTTTAAACTCAGCTCGTATCCCTTCAACCGGACTCCCCGACCAAACAATTGAATAATTTCCGACCCTTCTGACCTGCCTATGTTCATAAGCCCCATAGTGCTTACGCGCCAGCTGTTCCATCCTTCGGTAAATTTCTTTGACCCGATAAGTATTTTCACCGGAGAATGCCTCTCTGAGAGCTGGTGAAAAAGCGAGTCAGAAAAATCTTTATCCGATGCAGAAATACCATTCTGTTCACAGAGCTTTATCAGCTCACGATCATCGCCAACGTTAATAACACCAAAATACTCGTTATCTCCCAGTCTTAAACCAATTTCACCCTGAACACCCTTTAGATTATCCAGATGCATCTGCGCCTCGGTAGTACCACAATTAAACACCAGCTTTCTAACATCTGCGTATACATCCAGAGCGCTCATCCCCTTTTCAATCAAATAGGTAAAACGTCCGGCAAAAAGGTCTCTGCCCTGGGTGTCGTTGAGTTGAGATGTGTCTGTTAAAAGTCTATCGATATACTCAATCGATTGCTGTGTATTCTTCAGAAAACCATTCAGAAACAGTAAAATATCGACAACATCAGATACCTTCTTTTTCTCTTCTGTGCGAACCGCAGTTACCTTACTTCCTACAAATACCCACAGCGGCTCTTCCAATAAAAACGGAGAAAATTCCCTCTCGTGTTCTTCATATATGAGAAGTTGCTGGTAAAAACTCAGGAGGCATGCGGTAAGATAGAGTTCCCTTTGCTCCTCATGGCGGTCTTCCGCAAGGTTTAAGATAGAATATTCCTTGCCATACCCGTCCCGGTAAAAATATTTATATGAGTAATCAAACACAATGCATTTCGCATACTGCAGAAGCATTTCTTTTTTACCCGATGCCTTCATTGCCTGGCCAAAGGTAGCTGAATACTCAAAGGAAAAACCCTGTTCACACAGTCGATTCCGCTTATCCATCCACTCCTCTCCGCCAGCGCCGCGGTGTCCCTCGTCAACAAGCACCAGATTATTTCCCTCAAAACAATCCACACCCACTGTCTTTTCCCCTGATTCTTCCTTGAGTTTGTGCACATCAATAATCTCAATGGCATTACTGCGAAAGAGTCCCATTGCGTCTTTGTTAAAAAGCTCTGCGTCCATGCCTGATAACAAGAATTCTCTTCTGTGCTGCTCTGAAAGCCCTTCATTCGGTGTTAAAAGGATGGTTCTGTTCACCTCATTCTGTCTGCCATACTTCTTCAGATAATAATGGTACTGGAGTATATTGACGTGCATAATCAACGTCTTGCCGGAACCTGTTGCCTGCCAGAAGGCGATTTTGTTAAGGTCGTCAGATGTATATGATTCCACCTGTTCCCCTGGTTCTTTATCCCTGTTGAATTGTGTAACAAAGTTATTCAATTCAACCAGAAATTTTTGGGGATTTTGGAAATACTTATCCAGATAAATCTCCGTAAAGAGGAGCGCCATATATTGGAAATATTTCCAGCGAAACCCTTCGCGTCTTCTGGAAATGCGCAGTGTGTGGCTTACGATATTTTGATCGTATTCCAGAAGCATATCATTAGGCAGAGCCTGCCTTTCAAAAAGTTTATTCACCAGATGGTTATGGAAACGAGACACGTTATCCTCGTCAAACCCTTCCAACTGGGATGCCTTCATGCCCTTGCACAAGTCACCAAGAGAGTCTGCTTCAAAAAGGCTCAGGATGTACTGGAAAAGGACAAGGGATTTCCCGAAGTTGAATGTTGTCTGCCTTTGTCTGTTTTGTCGTCTTTTGGCCATAGTTTTATAAAATATATTGCAAGAGTCTTTGTCTAATCATTACAAGGTTTGGGCTTGTAACAGACAGAAATTCCGCGTTCATTTTTACCCACCCCTCAATCCCCTCCCAAGAGGGGACTTATCAAATTCCCCTCTTGGGAGGGGCAGGGGTGGGTTTGTTCATTGGTTAACTAAAAATATTGAAATTCCGAAACGTTAAGAATAGATTTTAAATGAGTTTGACAAAGAAGTCAGGCTTTGGTACTTTAATCATCAGCGGGTAAATCCTGCAATGTGCCTCTGGCGCTTCCTTCCATCGGTTGGCTATGAACCAGAGGAAATGGGCATTGCAGGGACCGCATTATTTATACGACAAAGCATGTTTTAGACAATTATGACAATATAAAACATGGAGTGCTGTAGAGACGTATTACAATGCGTCTCTACTTGAACCTGTCGGGGTTACAAATAGTTATACTTTTTGTCTCACCAAATATACACAAACATATTTGTGTCTCACAAACAACTAAAAATGAGACGCAAAATAAATTGTGTTTCACCAGTTAAACACTAAACGTTATTCCACAATTTGGAATAAATGGTTTCATGTTCATTTTTTCAGATTTAATAAGTTAGACGTCCTTCACATCAAACATACGTTTTTTTAACTCTTCTTCTATAAGCGACACCTTCCACTTGTCTTCCGCAACCTTCAGATTTTCAAGGTTGTTGTCACCATTTACGAATATCCTGTCATATTCATAATCCTGTGTGTTATATTTCTGTTTTAGGAAAAATGTATCCAATTCCTTATTAGACTTTTCTTTTGTATTTCGCCAGATCACGAGCGTTTTTTCTCCTGTGCGCAACCTACCTCGAATTACCTTGAATCCACGAATGACCTCTGTCTGCTCCACATACAGTCCAATCAGATAGTTAAAGGTTTCCACAAGGTCTACCCTCGTTGTCTTCAGTTCACTATCATGGCGAATTTGTAATGTGTAATTGAAAGGGTCTTCAAATTTGTCAATGTTAAGGAGGCTGTCACTTTCCCGTGTTTCCACATCAAGCCAGTAACCCAGCATGTACTCCTCTTTTGCTGTCTTGCTGGAGGTAAGCGCCTTTTGTTGTTTCTTGTCACGCTTGATAATAAGGTTATCCAAGGTATCCTCATAGCTTTCGAGCTTCATATATTTGAACATGTGGCTAATGCCTTCTCTTGATACCGGCTTGCCGTCCTTCCAGTCTTTGGAATACACGACTTTCTGAATACGGGGTTTTAAGACCGTGTCGAAGTATTGCCCCATTTCCACGAGGATGTATTTGCGTTTTCCACCATCTTCACGGTTGAGATTGATGACTGCATGGGCTGTTGTGCCGGAACCGGCAAAAAAATCCAAAGTTAAATCATTTTTTGTAGTTGAAAAATTAATAAGATGTATTATTAACTCTTTTGGTTTTGGATTTGAGAAAAATTCTGGTATACCAAAAATATCATTATTTAATTCTTTAGCAGCACTATCAGAGGAACCATGTTCTAAAAGAAGATTTGGATGTGCAGATAAAGAATCTTCGTCTTCAAAATCATAAATCTTAAGCTTTACAATTCCCTCTTCAAATATAAACCTTTTTTTCTTTTCCAGTTTACGTGCCTTTTCTTCACCAATTTGCCATCGTTTCCCTTCCCTTGGTTTATGGCCAATAATTGAAAACTGCATAGAATCTCGTTTGTAAACGCCAACATTCTTTTTTTCTATTATTGTAGTGCGATATTTCCCTTCAGTATCCTCATAAGGATAACTTCGATTTTCAGCTTTTGTAATTCTCGGATAAATACCTCGTGTATTACCGTAAGTCAATGTGTTATCAACTAAAGAACTCACATATGCTCCTTCCACATTAGTAGACGTCCCTTTTTTCTTCCAAAGAAAGTTTGCGATAGGCTTATTAACTCCAAAAATTAAATTCATAAGCAATATAAAGTTCGCCTGCTCGGTATCATCGAGACTCACAAAAATATTACCAGTATCTGACATTAAGTGTTTAGTCCGAAAAAACCTGCTATTCATCATAGAAACCCAACTTGAATGCTGATAATTATCCTTATAAACAAATCCATCTTCCCCTGTGTTATAAGGCGGATCAATATAAACACACTTCACCTGCTCACGGTATTTCTCTAAAAGTAAATTCAGCGCCTGAAAATTTTCCGAATTAACAATTACCCCATCACACATCTCATCAATATTATCAAGGCTTGCCAACAGTCTTTCTTTGAACTCATTGCTAAAGAATTTCGTATCCACAATCAGATAAGGATTTGCCTTGAGAAATTTCACCGTAAGCGGTTTTGTATAGCCGGGGTTTGTTAAATTCTTTTTAATCTCGTCAATGGTAAACAATCTTACCCACTCTTCTCTTTGTGCATTATTTTTCGCTATTTCATCGTATAGTTCTTCTGGCACACGATCCAGGGTCACGCAATATCCACACTCAACCACAAACTTTTTCTTAAGCCACAACTTCTTCTGATAGTCCTCAAGCTGGGCAAGAAATGTGATAATCTTGTGCGCAATGCGCTTTAAGACCTTAACCTTCCCAATGGACTGAAAGACCTTTCTCTCATCCTGCTCATCAAGGTCATCAATAAAAAGCACCTCGTTTTTGATGTAGAAATCAAGTTCACGCCGTAAGAAGCCACCCAGGTCTTTATGAATGAAAAAATCAAAATTAAAGCGCGCGGTGTAGTTATTTAGATGCTTTTCAAGGAGTGTCCGATGTGGACTTTTTGCCGTTGGCATCATTTCAAACAATTCATGAAAGTCAACAAGTCCTTTTGGTTTTTTGTACTCACCGATAATGTATTCCAATGTTTTTTTGTTGAGATCTGCCTGCTTTGTATTATCAGGAAGATAGGTAAACCGGATATAAAGATTATCATCTTCGGTTTTTAACGGCTCGTCCTCGCAGAGACGAAAACGTCTCTCTTTTCCCTGTTCCTGTTTTACGTTATCTTTTTCCTCCGTTGCATCAACAAGCTTAAAATGCACCCGTTTTTGGAAAGGGAGTGTGAAAACATAGTCACGCAGATATTCGAATGACTTTATATAGTATTGATCTGCGTTTGCCCAGTGAAGCTTTACCTCTTCGCCTTCGTATGGAATGGCGTAGGTATCCTTTTTATAACGTCTGAGGCTTAAAAAGTCACCATTATCGTAATAGCGCCTGAAAAACATGGTTAAATGTGAAAAGACCTCATTTGCCAATGATTCCTCATCGCCATAAGCTGCCATTTCTTCTTTTATCTTTAAAACCTTTGAGTTTGTTTCAGGGTCAACATCCGCATCTTTCAGGGTTTTTATAAGCCCTTCCAATTCCTTTTGTCTTTCCCCGGCTTCGGCGCTTTTATATCTTGTAAATTCCTGTTTTACCTGCGGCAGCAGTTCTTTATCAAGAAAGTGTTCTATTTCTTCACGCTTCTGGTTCATAATACGATAAATGCCAAAATCAAGGTCTGCCTGATCCATCTGGAACATCTGCCTGAGAATTTTCTTTAGTTTTTCATACTGGGTTTCCATTATGTTCTACTCCTAAGTATATCTTAACCCTGACAGGGTTCGGAACCCTGTCAGGGTTAACTTTAAACGACCTTCCATCGTATCGTAAATAATACTTCTGAAGTTGTTTTTTGCTGCAATTTCTTTTTGAGTTTTTCAATTAAATCATTACGCTTTTCTTCGATTTCATCCTCAACATCAAATATCCTTTGCCTTTGTTTACGCTGAACCTTTTCTGTTTCCTTAATCTTTATCTCAAGGTCATGTTTTTCCTGCATTGACGTTGATTGGCGTAACAGACGGTTTAATGTCCTGATCTGATTTTTGGTATCTTTTAATTCCTTTTCTGCCGAAGAAACAAGATCGTCAGCCCATCGAAACAAGCGATCGCATTCGTCCTGATAATAAGAATTGTTTCGCTCCAATGTTTTATCTATCATAGCGTTTATATGGCATTGGGCATCATCCTGTAATCTCATAAGGACATCGTCAGGCAAACGAACGTCTCTGCAAGTAGTTGCACCGCAATCAAATATTTTTTCACATATTTCAGGATGTATTACAGCGCCTGACTCATCAAAGGCATTGAAAAGCAGATACTCGTCCTTCCCAAAACTGTGAATGGTGAGCTTGGATAAAACCATGTAACCAGTTTTTCCTTTGAGAGATTCTACCACAGAAATCTTAACGGGATGATTACTAATATCAAAGACTAGTTCTGCATGCGGTGTATTACACTTTTGTGACTCAGATAATACATACTCACCCAAAGGATGTGACATGCGATATAAATATACCCCTTCAATATTCTCTTTTCTCTTGGAAATGAGGGAATAATGTCCCGTTGGGAATTTATTACCAGGCGCTTCTTTAAGGTAAAAAGACAATCCATTGGGATTAAATTCGGCTCTATCCCGCAATGCATGTTCAGTTATTGCCCAAAACCGCCGTTCCATTTTATCAAGAAACGTTTGGGTTTGTTCCAGATGCACTTTGAGCCGCTCATGCACATCTTCATCAAAATGTTCTAAAAGGATTTGTTTGCTTTCCTCAATCTTTGATTGAATCTGCACATCCATGCGTTGTTGCAATTCGGAAAATGCCTTTTGAATTTCATCAGGCTTACGACATTCCTTATAAATTCTGAGCACTTCTCTCTCGAAATCAACCCCAGACTCAAGCGAACCAAGCACTTCATCTGATGCACCGAAAACCCCGCTAAAGAGGTTAAATTTATATTCCAAGAGATCGTACACCTGGCAGTCTACCTCATTCCGTTCATTGAGAAAATTAATCACAACAACGTCATATTTCTGTCCGTAACGATGGCATCTGCCAATTCGTTGTTCTATACGTTGCGGATTCCAGGGAAGATCATAATTAATCACCAATGAACAAAATTGCAGATTAATGCCCTCTGCTGCCGATTCCGTTGCAACAAGGATATCTGCCGTATCCCGGAAATGTTCGAGAATAGCCATACGTATATCTGAGCTTTTCGACTCTGTGATACGGCCAGTTTCTTTATTTCGTTCAAGCCAGCTTTCGTATAGATTTTTTGATTCCTGATCTGTATTTGTACCATTGAAGGTAACAACCTTTCCCTGATAACCATTAGCATCGAGAAAATTTTTCAAATACTGCTGAGTCCTCCTCGATTCTGTAAAAACAACAACTTTTCTCTTCGCCCCCATTCGCTCTGCTTCCATGAAACCCCGTTCAATACCTTCTTTGAGTCTTTTTGTCTTTGAGTCAATTTTAATATTCTTCGCATTTTCAATAAAGCTTTCCAGTAACGCAATCTCCTGCTTAACTCTTTCCTTGTCAATTTCTTCTTCACCCTGATTAGTTTCGGTTGCGTTATTACCCGAATCTTCTCCTGACGTTATCTCTAATTCTTCCAGTTCTTCTTCGTCAAGAGATTCGTCATCAACCAATTGCTCTATAATATTTTCACCGGGTAGTTGTTCATTCTGTAACTTTTCCAAACGGCATTTAATCGTTTCCAATGTCTTTATAAGCGCATACGATGACGAGACTAATATTTTTCTGATAACAAGGGTAATTAAAGACTTTTGACTGGTAGGTATGGCATACGTATCAGGCCGTTGAAGAAAAGCGGTTATGTCCTGATATAAAGAGACTTCCTGATCTGCCTGTGCAAAGCGAATGGTTATAGCCTTACGATGTGTGTAAGGGATATATTGTAAAACCTGTTTGCGAAGTGTACGTTTGCAAAAACCTTTTAATCGTGCCTTTAAACTTTCTAAATCCGTATCATTGACATATAACTGACGAAAACTTCTGCTATCGCCGAATATATAATCATCAATAATTGTGGATAATCCAAAAAGCTCCATTAAGGAATTTTGTAACGGTGTTGCGGTGAGAAGAATCTTTTTTGTATCTTCCAGAACCCATTTAATTGCCTGACCAAGTACATTTGTGGATCGGTATGCATTTCTTAGCTTATGTGCTTCATCAATAATTGCTAAATCCCAGGGCACGAGCTTTCCCGTTTCCTGTTTCTTATTTATAAATTGATATGAACAGATAACAACTTTATTTTGAAGAAAAGGATTCTCGTGCCCTTCACTTTCAAGTCGATTGTATACCACTGATTCAAGGATTACGGATGGTATATTGAATTTTTCTTCAAGTTCTATGCACCATTGCTTGCGAATAGAAGCGGGGCAGATGATGAGTAATTTACGCTTCCGTTCTGCCCAGTATTGGCACAATACCAGAGCGGCTTCTATCGTTTTACCCAAACCAACCTCATCGGCCAGGACAACGCCTTTTGATAAGGGTGAATTTAAAGCAAAGAGTGCCGCTTCAATTTGATGTGGATTCAAATCAACTGCAGCATCGAAGAGTGAACGGGATATTTTTTCAATCCCGTCTTCAGTAGAAGATCGTAACAGATCGTGGGCGAAATATTTTGCGTGGTAATCAGTGATATTCACTAAAACAAATCAATACAAAATCGGTCAGATGAAAACGGATATATACTTCTCAAAATCATTCCTATCATCTCATCAGGCAGTTTTATACAAGATGGTTTTTTTGGCAACAAAAGATACTTCAGCAGGTGTGTGGATAGTTTTGGAAGGGCTTATTAGAGATGTTCTGGAGAATGGCTACGACAACTACTCCGCTGTATACAACCAGCAAGTAAGGGGTGCACCTTATACGGTCCAACCTTTTTCCTGATTATAGTGCGTCAGAGTTTCCAACAGCCCGCTGAAGATATCCATTGTTTCAAAATACGTTGCGGAATATTTTCTGTGTATAGTATTTGCTCTGAATTCTTTGTCATGCTATTAACCGCAACAAGCCATTTTGTAATATTGTAAACAGGTGGAGATATACATAAAAAAAGCCAACCGGGAATATCCCGGCCCCTATAGTTAGTCTTTGTATAAGCATTACATCATCCTTTTGTGTTTTCAGCAATATCCTCAACACAGCGTGGATTTGTTTTCTGATGGTTTGATTCTATTCACTAAGTTTTGATTTATCAAGCTATTTTTCGTTTTTCTGCATGCGTCCTCGAAGATGCCTCGGTGATTTCAGAAGCACGGATGGCTTTATTGGGGGGGTAGGGTAATTCCTTCTACTATTTCTAAGACTCTTCTAACAAATCCTAACACGGAAAATGTAAGGGATAATCTATTAATTCCTAGGCTAAACCACCCGCTAGGCGGGTGAGAATAGGAAAGGCTATGCTGTGGTATTTACAAAAGAAGTCTCCGCCGGTAAAGTGCAAATGGGAATGCCCGGAATTTGTACAATGCCAGGGGGAGACGAAGATGAAAAAGAGTTTATCACGTGCCGTATGGGGGTGCAAGTATCTATACTGAACCCCGCATCTGAAACATTATCTCCCTTAATAACAGCAGAGGAAGGAAAAAAGCCACCCTATAACCGAAGACATAACTTGAATGAGCCTTTGGGCATATCCAAAAATCGGTCTCATGCCCAAAACGTAAAAGCCGGTTTCATGACTATACCCATTAATCATTTATGATGCTCAATATCTGAAATATTGGAACAACAGATTCCAGGTTGGTTTTGTAAATTAAAAGGATTTCATGCCGGTAGAAACATTTGCGCCGTCTATAAGGTGTCGTGTAATAAACATCAATACGCTTTGACCATGTCTGTTGCTGTTCAGCGAAGATGGTATTGCCGGTTCTTATGCGAATGTAGCATATCGAATATTTGGCTGGCTCCATGAGATACAATATACATATTTAATAAAATGATTCTTGAGTTTACTCGGCAAGTATCAATATATGGCACAAATTCCCCAAAACATCCTTACCCGTGGTGGTATGCTGAGGGGACCCAATAAGCATTTTAATGAATTTCTGGAAATTAAAATTTGTTGATTGACAACAAATACACTTATGATATACTGCCAACACCTTAACACCTTGGTAGAAGCATGTTTGATAAATCAGAGAGGTATAGTTCTTACATTTCAGGAGATGCAACATGCGATTTATGACAAAATTTTATCTTCGCCTATCTCTTCTTGTGGTCATGGCTTTATCCGGCTGCTATGCACCGCCTGCTTTTAAACCGATAACAACCATACCTGTGAAACCACCAAAAAAGGAAGTCCCCTATATAGGAAGCCAATTGGATCGTTACTTTGTGAGAGACTGGAAGTATATTGTCATACATCATAGTGCATCCGCATCGGGTTGTGCTGCGGAATTCGACAGATTTCACCGGCAGAAGAGAGGATGGGAAAACGGTTTAGGGTACCATTTTGTCATAGGAAACGGAAATGGCTCTGGTGACGGACAGATTGAGATTGGTAATCGTTGGGTGAATCAGATCGATGGTGCTCACGCTGGGGTACAGGAATATAATCATTATGGTATTGGGATTTGTCTGGTTGGAAATTTTAATAGCTCATCTCCGACAGCGAGCCAAATGTCCTCGCTTTCATCATTAATAGAATATCTCCAGGAGCGTTGTCATATCCCTTCAGAAAACATTATCATGCACCGGCATTTTAGAGAAACAGAATGTCCCGGCAGAAATTTTCCTTATTATAAATTGCTTGCGAAGACTACCCGGCGGTAAGCGTCCGCCTCGTTTCCGAGCCGTAGCAAACAAATATTGCAGATTTTAGCCAGTATTTTGTTTCATTCCACTTTATCCTCGTTACATTATCTCTTTGGTGGAAGTCTGAATGATACCTATCCGCGACCGAAGTCCGTCGGGAACGTTTCCCTTTGTTACTGTTGGTATTATTCTTGCTAATGTTTTCGTTTTTCTCATTGAGCTTTCTTTGGGGGGGCAGCTCGAATCTTTCCTGTTTCGATTTGGTGTGGTTCCCGTTAAGGTGTTCTATTCTTCCGAAATTCCTGATTCCACGTTAATCAATACCTATTTTCCCTTTCTGAGCTATATGTTCCTTCATGGTGGATTTGTTCATCTGATAGGAAATATGTGGTATCTGTGGATTTTTGGTGACAATATTGAGGACCTGCTCGGACGCGCCAGATTCATTCTCTTTTATCTTCTGTGCGGCGTGGGTGCCGCCATCGTACACGTGTTTTTTAATCGTCAGTCCGGGATTCCCTGCATAGGAGCAAGTGGGGCAATTGCGGGTGTGCTGGGCGCTTATATGGTTACTTTCCCAAGGGCGCGGGTACTTGTCATTCTTCCCCTTTTTATTTTCTGGGAATTCATTGAACTGCCTGCCATCATTGTGCTGGGCTTCTGGTTCCTTATTCAGTTTTTTGCTGGCACTGCGGCTATTTCCGCTGCACAGGGAGGAGGTGTTGCATGGTGGGCACATATCGGCGGGTTTATTCTTGGCATAATCTTTATAAAAGTATTTCCGAGACATCGCCATCGTCATCCATAAAAATCTGCCTGTTTGCAAAACCTGATGATAACTTGGGACACGAAATACGCCGGCATGCTTTTTCATAACGCAGTAGAGTCGCAACCAAATCCGATCTATCAAGGGAGATAAAGTTCTATAGTTCTGCGGGCGTTCTAGTCAAGTTTTAATTTCAAAAAGAAAAAAGAGCAATAAAGTTCTTTAAATATAAACAATTACAGCGCCATAGCCTAACCCGACTTTCGCAATTCGAGGAGTATGCAAGCTGCTAAGCCAGCAAATTCAAGGGGACAAACAAAAAGGTCGGCACTACAGCCCGATCTGTCCTGATGCATAAAGCTTGGGCAGCGGTTGTCCGGGAAGCGATAACCCCCTTATGCCAAAAGGAGGGAAACACCTTTTCTGTCTGTGTATAGTGGCTCATGACAATGTGGCGGCCATCCGTGGTTGGTAAATGAACATCAATCATTTGAATATTCGACATTTTTTCCAAAATGGCTTCGGATATCAGCCCTGCGGCTCGCCTACGCACAAGATTTCGCAACATGGTGTGGAGACAAAAAGCCAAAAGGGAGACCAAAATATGGGCTTCCATTCTCCATTCCAATTGTTGCCAGAGGGGGCGGATGGGAAGCGATCCCTTCAAATCCTTAAACGCCTGCTCACTGCGTGTCAAAAGTAGATACGATTTCCAGACGGTTTTAGGCGAAGCGGCCTGCATGTTGGAACGAAGCCGATAGCGTCCCTCACGCCGTAACGTTCGCCGCAGGCGTTCACGATCCAGGCTGAAATGGAACGTATTCCCATTGACCGGTTCCTGCGGATTGGGAGGGGGTAACAATTTAGTTTTTTGAAAAATTCTCTATATGAATAACCTTGTCTCGTAGGGGCAGGTTTGAAACCTGTTCCTACCTGCAGGTAATACGTTGTTTTTGTTGAAATATTTTCACGCGGATATTCTCCCGCGTCTGCATTCAGGTCTCTTCGAGCAACGGTTTTTCAACACGCGTCAAGTGTCCCTTCGGGGTGCTTACCAAATAATCAATCCCTCGTTCACGCATCTTTTCCAAGGTATCCTCCGTTGGAATACCGGGATCCATGAGCCAGGTGCGCCGGAATTTCCCATACCGCTTTTCGATCCAATCCAGAAACTCCTCCAATGTTGCCGTGCCTCTTGTATTCCCGGGATATACTTCATAGGCCGCGGAAAATCCTTCCGACGTCAACACCAACGCTACTCTACCACCTGCACGCAATCCGAACGTTTGTCACAACCGTATCCCAACTGTTTTTTACCTCCCGATCCAGCCGATGGCGGTTCGCTATTAAAATATATAGTGTCAGAGCGAAAACTACTAAACAGGTCATTTCGAGCAGAGCAAGAAATCTTTTGTGCATTGAAATTGTAGGGTTTGAAGATTTCTCCCTTCGGCCGAAATGACAAAAGTATGTGTTTTCGCTCAGACACTAAAGTTTATGCAGTTTGGGTAAAGCATCTCGGTAATTGTGATTTACAATATCCCAAAACATGAACGCAGCGTTTCTGAGGCTTGACGAATTATATGTAATTTTTGCAGGATAATTTCTTTTGTGTTAACCGGCCGATCGGCAAACGTACCAAAACCACAATCCGGATTCAGGTAGATTTGTTTAGGATGACGGTGCTTTATGAGCGATTTAACGTTATTCACGACAAAGTCAACCGTTTCCACTCTGGTCGTGCGTGGGTCAACAACGCCCAGTCCGATCTCTTTGTCCGGAAGCAAATCAGCAAGCGCATCAATGCTTCCAGCCCTCTCTGTGGCACACTCCAGCACGAATTGATGAATATCCATCCGGTTGAAATAGGGAATCAGAGGACTATAGGCGCCCCGGAGCAAGACGTCTTCCCGCTGACTCCAGTTGCCCCGGCAAACATGCAGAGCCGTCTTCATCTTCCCGCTAATACCTTCTACAACCCGGTTTAGCAGGTCAGCGGCAAAATCCAATTCCTCTTCAGGACTGCTTTTTTCTGACAATGCCGCACACATAAAGGTGTGTGTGTCATGAGGTCCTGTAAAAGCCACCTCGGCAAGCACCGGCTCATCGAACTGAATAAACGTGCAACCTGCTTTACACAACGCCATAAGTTCTTCCCGGAGAATATCGACGACATCATTTCCTAAAGATACTTTGTCAGGATAAAAATTATAAGACAGGCTTTTTACCCACATAGAACGGGTCAGGAGATACGGCCCCGGCAGGGTTGTTTTGATGGGCTTATTGGTATGCTGCCTCAAAAACAAATAATCGTTAAGAACTAATGGGTGCTTCCGCTTCAACTTGCCGGTCACTACCGGATTTTTCAAAGCAAAGGCCGGTACATCCAGGGCATTGAGCAGTCGTTCGAAGGTAGCCTTATCTTCTACATAATTGAGCATTTCCGTCAGGGACATCAATTGAATGCCATCAATATGCCCTGCGACAAAGGAGTAAAAATTGTCACGGCGCTGCTCGCCATCCGTCACGATATCGACACCTGCTTCTTCCTGTAGTCTGAGCGCCTCCAGCGTTGCATCACCGACAATTGAATCAAATTCTTTGTCCCCGATCAGACCTTTTTGTCTTCTGCCCAAGGCTTTGATAACCGCCTTTGATCGCGGCAAACTACCAACCATAGTAACAGGAAATAATGGAATGTTTAGCATAAGAAAAAGATCTTAGACAACTCTCAAATCAACATGTACTCCAACCTGGCGGATTAATGTGCTGGTAACAGGTGAGGCAGCTATTGTTTCCTGCAAGATTTGACTTAAAACTTCCTCGTCCGCATCGGATTTGACGTAAATCGTACCTGTTATCTCTTTCAAACCGCTGTGTCCATTCTGTTCGATACCGAGAAAAACGAAGATGTTATCGATCTGTCCACTTAGAGAAATTTCCAGTTCATCAACCCTGATATTTTGTCGGGATGCACGAATCTGGAAGCCCATCACCAAGCAGGCTCCGAGAGCGCTTAAGATATACTCAACGGCGCTAGGGGCTTCATCTTTGACATCAAAACTGGCAGGTTGGCCAACTGCCCAGGAATGGTTGCGACAGAAGACTTTTACCTGCATTCCACCATTCCAGTGAATGCGTGTCTGCCAGCGGTAGTTACGGGCTTTCTCGTAATCTTCTTCCGCCTTTTTATCATTGTCGCCTTTCCTGATAAAATATTTATAATGTTCGGTACCCGGCTGGCAGCCAAGATACGGATTTTTCGTCATCCGACACCAGGCAGGCAGGTCTTCCTTAACACTAACCTCCGTACTGCGGATTTCCAAAATCTGGCCATCCGGCACCTGATGTATTGCCTTGCGAATGAGCAAAAGCAAACCCGAACCACAGTCAAGGTTGCCGCCTTCACAGACATGTGATGTTTCAATGTTGTCTGATAAACGAAAATCACTTGGTAACATTTTGGATTAATATGTAATACATGAGCCTCCGGTAGTTAAAAATTCAACCACTTTTGCCCCACCAACAATCGTTGCCCCTTTCACAAGATTATTCATATCCAATCCCCGTTTCTTAAAACAGGGAGAACAGACCCAAATTTTTCCCTCTGCTTCCACAAAATCAGCCATGAGCTGTTTGAGAGGAGCAAACCCTTCTTCATGGACATCATCCGCATAGCCATTTGAGGAGAGACGCACGCCTTCCGTAGTCAGAAACACAACCGTTTCAACACCGGATGCGGCTGAAGCATTTGCGACCACAAAACCGACAGTTGCGTTGTCGGAATTATCTTTCGCATGAGTGATACTAACCATAAATTTTGCCATTATGTGCAACCTCCTTTCTTGATGTAATAATACTCATTGTTTTCACCACAGGGACCAGCAAGAAATACATGCCCCCTCATCCTGCACCAGGACGGAATGTCAGCTTGCGCTCCCGAATCAAGGGAACGCACCTTCATTACCTGGCCGTCTTTCAGTAATTTTAACGCCTTCATCAGTGCAATAATTAAATCACCACACCCCATCTCCCCTAAATCAATTTCGGCATCAGGCAGAATATTTTTTTGATCATTCGTTTCAGACATAATACGCAAATCAATTTTTCACTTTGGCCGGTATTGAAGACGACCGTCAAACAAACATTATCTGCTAAGTATCCTGAGACCAGCCACACCTATGAGAATAAATATAATGCAACAAATACGACCCCAGTCACGTGGCTCGTGAAAGAGAAATATCCCTGCTAGTACTGTTCCAACACTGCCGATACCCGTCCATATCGCATAAGAAGTACCGACTGGAAGGCTGCGCACTGCGATGCCTAAGAGCACAAAACTTATTATCATGGCAAATGAAGTTACCACGGACGGAAAAAACTGTGTAAAACCCTTCGAATATTTGAGCCCAACGGCCCATACTACTTCAAAGACACCTGCTGTAATTAGAATAATCCAACTCATGTTGACCCGTATACAATCCTTATGATGAACAGGGAATAACCTGTCGCCATAAAATTTATTGATTTTATCGCAAGCTGCTATTTTATAATTGAAATTTCAATAAATTACAATACTAAATACATTGCCGAATCTTATATTTTTACGTAAGAAAGCACTTTCTCATCCTGTTTAAAAACTCAGCCATGAGAATGTATCCGAACGGGAAACTTTCCTGTCGTCAGGAAATGATGCCGCTTGTCTTGAGTTCTTTATATTGTTCGATACACGATACGCTAGGGTCGCCAAAGAGTTTTTTCCCAAATAGAGAACCTTTACGGCATCCCTTTTTCTTTAGTATGTGTCTATAGGGTAGGCCAGCACTATCAGGCTTTTGAAATGAGCTCCATTAAAACCAAAGATATTCCGGTGATTCTTACCCCAAAATGATCTTTTTTTATCGCGAAATGCGAAAGCCGGATTAGCTCAATGAAGATAAAATAGAAGGGGTGATTTTATTCAGTGGGACGATCGCATCAACTGCTCCCAATTTGATTGCTTCCTTGGGCATGCCAAATACCACGCAACTTTCCTCATCCTGTGCCAGCGTTGTAGCGCCTGCTTCTTTCATTTTTAAGAGACCGCTTGCGCCATCATTACCCATGCCTGTCATGATTACACCAACGGCATTGACGCCTGCGTATTTTGCGACCGATTCAAATAATACTTCGGCGGATGGTCTGTGACGGCAAACCGGAGGCCCCTGATGTGTTGTTACGAAATACCTGGCGCCGTTTCTTCGCAATTCCATGTGATAATTTCCGGGTGCAATCAGGGCCAGTCCGGGAATAATACTGTCTCCATCTCTGGCTTCTCTCACTTCAAGAGAACAAAGAGAATTTAAACGGTTAGCAAATGATTTTGTAAATGACTGTGGCATGTGTTGTACAATCAGTATTCCCGGTGCATTCGGTGGCATTTGCATTAATACCTCTTTGAGCGCCTCCGTTCCTCCCGTAGAGGCCCCAATGGCGACGATCTTGTGCGTACTATTGATCAATGCATGGCTTCTTTGTGTGTTTCTGGCTATAGTATTTTTAGTATCAGTATTTTTAAAATATTCCTTTTTTTTAACTTTAACACCTGCTGATTCTTTTATTTTTTCTGCTAATTCGGTTACTATCTCGTTCAGGGTGTGGGATACATCCAGTGAAGGTTTTGCGACAAAATCCAGTGCACCAACTTCGAGTGCCTTTAGTGTGGTTTCACAGCCCGACTGTGTCAGGGAACTGACCATGATGACAGGTAGAGGATAGTATGTCATTAATCTTTGCAGGAAGGCGATGCCATCCATCCTGGGCATTTCCACATCAAGGGTAATTACATCGGGTTTTAAATTTATAATTTTGTCTCTGGCAATAAATGGGTCTGCTGCTGTTCCTACGACTTCGATCCCTTGATCTTTACTCAGTCCGGCAGACAAAATTTTTCTGACAACGGCAGAGTCATCCACAATTAACACCTTTATTTTTTTTCCCAAATTACACCTCCTTCTCGCGTATATCTCCGATCCGGAGATATACGGAACTATAAAGATACAAAGGACACGAAGAAGTCAAATTGTCACAATGGCTCACTTCTGATAAATTGTTGGTTGTATGTACCGGAATTTGCTGTCTGTACCGGTAAGGCTTTCGGAATGACCGATGAAAAGATATCCATCAGGGGCAAGATGTTTATAAAATTTTGATACCAGATTACTCTGGGTTTGTTTATTAAAATAAATCATTACGTTTCTGCAAAATATGAAATCAAATTGTCCTTTAAAAGGAAAGGCTTCATCGGTAAGATTAAGCCTTCTGAATACGACCATGTTTCTCACGAAATCTTTTATTTGATAATAATCTTTGAAATTATATATTACCTTTTCGAAATAGCTATTTTGCATTTGAATAGGGATTGCCCTTAACCGGTCTTTTGCGTATATCCCCTGCACAGCCTTTTTTAAAACCCGGGTCGATAAATCGGTAGCCAATATTTTTACATCCCATTCTCCAATTCGTTCCATAAATTCCGCCAGTATCATAGAAATGGTATAAGGCTCCTCACCCGTGGAGCATCCCGCGCACCATACCCTGATTTTTTTTTCATGGTGTCCCTTTTTTGTTGCTAATAAGACAGGAAGTACTTTTTTCGAAAGGAATTCAAAATGCGCCGGTTCCCGAAAAAATTCTGTCAGGTTCGTAGAGATGCAATCAAGCATGCTGATCAGCTCTTCGCCCGTGGTATCTACTTCGGTAACATATTGATAATATTCCTTAAATGAGGTCAGTGATCTTTCCCGTAAACGTTTCATTAAGCGGGATTTCAACAGCTCTTTTTTGGCTGAGGTAAGACTTATTCCGCTTTCGTTATAGATTAAGCGCTGAAAAAGATAAAATTCCTTATCCTTGATATCAATATCCATGGGTTGTTTCCTTTGAGGATTTTCAATTATATAATCTAATAATATTCCTATTTCTGTTGACTTATTAAGAAGGTCTATTCGAGTTTGTTCATTTAGATATTCACAGTAAAAACCAAAATCAACGCATATCCGCGTTTCGCTGTTTTTCCTATCTGTATCAGATATCTTAATTATAAAAGATGCTGGGCACTGACTATTTTTATATTCTTCGGCAATGTTTGTATAGAACAAACGTGACGACCTTCTGGTTTCGCTTGTCAGCGAAAAAAGTTCATCTCCGGGAAAATTCTTTGTCAGGCGGTAAATCTTTCATTGCCAAACAAAATATTTCTCTGTAGGCAAACAAATCCTTAAAATTATTACTTAGTAATGTATCCACTGCCTATTGTCTACTGCCTACTGTATCTTCCTGTTTCTTCGCAAATATATTTTTTATTGCCGCTACCATACGGTCGTCTTCAAACGGTTTTACTACATAATCTGCTGCACCATGTCGAAGGGATTCCACTAACGAGTCTCGCTGATCAATGGCGGAAATCATGACTACCTTTGCCTGTTTATCGAACGCAATGATCTCTTTGAGCCCCTGAATTCCATCCACTTCTGGCATTACAATATCCATAGTTACTGCATCGGGTCTTAATTCCTTATACTTTTCTAATGCCTCTCTGCCATTGCCTGCTTCTCCCGCGATCTCAAATCCATTTCGTGTCAAAATCTGTCGGATTATCATTCTTATGACTTTTGCGTCATCCACCACTAATATCTTTTTCATGTTTTTACTCCTATAGAATCTAACAATTTTACGAACGAATTCATTTCAGGAACTAAAAATAGATAACATTCAAGTTCAGTACCACTAATTTCAAATATCGTTTCTATCAGCAAAAGCTTATCATCGATCATGCCTTGTTCTAGTACGAGGTTTGTAAATATAACCCCTGCATAATCATTATGTACTTGTGGTGGCTGTGGAATTAACTGTGCATTAAAATCCGAGACTAATGCATTGCTGATGTGACTAGCAAGAATGTTTCCTAGCTCCTGTATCGCACTTTCAGTAAAAACATCGCATTCTTTTGAAGTTCCTATGCGTTGCCGAAGAAACAGATCCGTGAGAATTAATGATCCTTCCAGTGGTAACATAAATAAAAGCTTGCAGCCTTCATTTCCCTTAAAATTAACCATCACGCTTATCATTTCTCTTTGATCTTCATTCATCTTCTCGGTAGTCTCACCAAAATCCGCAATGGATATTTTTGAAAGAGAAATTCTTGCGCCTGTCCTTAGAGATTTGGATAATGCTCTGGAAGCACGATCAATACTGAGGCTTGACATGATCTCCAATATCTTTAGACGATCTTGAGTAATGTTCATCTTTTACCTCTCCCATTCTATTTAATTTTTAATAGACTATGACTGATTCGCCAAATACGCGGCATGTCACATCCCCGGTTTCTGTATCAAACAAAATATTGTATCCTTTTACACCGCCAGTCCTCGACGCTGCTATCCTGATACCTTCTTTTTTCAATATCTGTCGCACCTCTAATTCATTTGATTCTCCTATATTAAACAGGCCATTGGTTTCAAACATCTTTGCACCCCCAAAGATCTTTGCATAAAGAGATCCTCTGGATGCACCCGTATGCGTAACCATTTGATAAATAAAATAGGGCAGTCCAGTATTGGCATATTTAGTTATCTTTAAATCATTACCGCTTTTCCTGGGCAACATAACATGCAAGAGCCCGCCGATTTTATTGATGGGGTCGTGTAATACTACGCCAATACAGGAACCTAATAATGTCTTTAATACATGTGGTGCTTGTGTAATCTTTAAATCGCCGACGCCAACGGTAATCATACGCTCAGTATTATCCACCTGAAAATTCCTTTCTCGAAGTGACCATTCGGATTAACGGCATAGATGCTTAAATTATTTGCTCAAGAAGAGATTCCTTTTGATTTCAAATCCGGCTACCCTGAAGTATGCCAATAAACCGTGTTTGCCGTTTTAAGCCAACAACCTTTTTGTGTATTATGACTTTTGCGGCTAGCACGGGATAGTCACACTTTCAGGCGTTAAAAATCCTTAAAATCATTGCTAAGCGGTATTAGTTCTTCCGGCGTTCTAATGGTTACTTTTTTTCTTTCTTTTGAACCATTTCCACTCTTTCTTTCGTCGAGGTTTAAAGAGGTATTTGCTTTCTTGACCTGTGCAGATTGCTTACTTCCATTGACAATTATCTCTTTTCGTGAGGAACGGGGTTTCTTTTCAAAGGTAATACGTGATTGGAGTTGTTCAGAGTCCTCTAACTCATTGTCATTATGTCCAATTTCCAAAGCCAGTTCCTGTATAATTGATTTCAGATTTTCTGCCTGTGCGGATAGCTCTTCACTCGATGATGCCAATTCTTCGGCGTTAGCCGCATTCTGTTGTGTAACGACGTCTACCGCCGTAACTGCCTTGGATATCTGACCGATTCCATCCGATTGTTCCTGCGAGGCAGCGGCAATTTCACCGGCTAAGTCCGTGACCTTCTTTGCCTCTGTTGCAATTTCTCTGAGATTGGCTGCGAACTGATCAGAAATCTTTGCAGCATTTTCACTACTTACTACCCTTGAATTGATTAAATCTGCAGTTTCCTTAGATGCTACAGAACACCTTTGCGCAAGATTGCGTACCTCCTCTGCTACAACGGCAAATCCCTTTCCGTGTTCTCCTGCCCGTGCTGCCTCAACGGCTGCATTGAGAGCAAGGAGATTCGTTTGAAATGCTATTTCATCAATTGATTTGATTATCGAAAGAATTTTATCGTTGCCCGAATTTAGATCTCGCATCGTTGTCTGCAAGGTATCCAGTGCCTCATTTCCACTTTCCGCAGATATTTTTGTCTTTATTGCAAGTTGGTTGGCTTCCTTCGCATTATCAGCATTTTTCATTGTCATAGAGGCCATTTCTTCGATTGAGGCAGAAGTTTCCTCAATTGACGATGCCTGCTGTGATGCCCCATCAGCGAGGGATTGACTGGAAGAAGAAATCTGGTTTGCTGCCGATGAAACCTCTTCTGCACCATTTTTTAAATTGTAAACTAACCTTTTAAGTAAGGACACGATACTCCTGGCTATGAGAAAGACGATGGTCCCTACCAGTATCACGTAAACTCCGTTTCCTAAGATGTTAAAATTTCTATTGGAGGCAATTGCTGAATTTATGGTATCCATTGGCGCCATTACGCTTATCCCGCCGCGGATATCTCCTAGTTTGTAATTTTCCATTTGTCTGCCGGTAAGGTCTTTTCCATCACCAGTTGGACTTGTTGCCGGATCACCATGACATTTCAGACATGCCTCTTCGATTTTTAAGGGTACTACGAATCGAAAGACCTCTGATCCGTTTTCCAATTTTGCTATTTCAGAGATGTCTTTTAAATTTTGATCTTTCTCAAATTTTTCTAACTGCTGAATCTCCCATGCATCAGGTTTGTTTAATGGGTTTCTGTATTTAATACTCGTCTGTTTCATCTTAAAGATGGTTTTTTGGCTGAAATCTTCAGAAATCTCACGTCCTACAAGCGCAGGAAATACACCTTTGAATTCAAAGCCACCTTTTGAATCCGTGTTTATTAACTTTTGTTTCTCCGCAATCACTTTTCTGGCAGAGATGAGTTGATCCGCCATCATTTTAGCCTGTTTTTGCACTTCTACCAACATTTGTGCTTTCTGTTTTTTCGTGTTGATGTATGTCAAGATACTAGTCGATATCACAAGCACTGAGACGATGGTAACAATAAGTCTTGTCATTATAGTCATTTTGCCAAACATTTTTTTTCTCCCGTTTTTTCATTTTGTTATTGTTCTGTTGTTATGCCTTTTACGCAGCTACTTAGGTTATCAGGTTCTTGGCTAGTTGTTTTATCTTTTTCATAATTCTTAGGATAACTGATAGTCCATGGATGGCAGTATGTGTTTTTTTCCTTGATTATAGACTTCTTTGGATCCATAGGATGATTCTATGCTCTTCATCCAGAACTATATAAAGTATGCTCTGAACCCTCATACAAGGCAGTTCAATATAACATGCCGTAAGAACTGAATGGGCTTGGTGTTTGTACCGCGGCAATATTACGCATCGATGCTCCTAAGCAATTATTTGATATAAAGAATCTGAATATTAACTGACACTGGTCAGATTCTCGACCATACCAATCTCTTCCGTACCTACGACCTTATCGATGTCGAGAAGAATTTTTACCTTGTTCCTTATCTTCGCCATGCCCAAAAAGATTTCCGTATTTATACCCTCTCCAAGGTGAGGTGCGGGTTCCAGATCCTCACTACTGACGTCAAGTACTTCTGAAACTGTATCTACAAGAACTCCGGTGAGTTTGTTTTTGACTTCCACAACTATGATGCATGTTTCTTTTGTGTGGTCAGTCTCTTGAAATCCGAATTTTAATCTTAAGTCTACTACGGGAATCACCTTTCCCCTGAGATTGATTACTCCCTTCATGTAACCTGGGGTCTGAGGCACGGGTGTTATATTCATAATGCCTATAATTTCTCGTACTTTTAATATCTCTATGCCGTACTCCTCACCGCACAGCACAAAGGTAAGGTATTTTCCTTCACGAGACGTCGCATCCATGGCATCTGATTTTTTCTTTTGTTCCATTACTGCCTGCATGTGTTTTTCCTTTCTTTTATTAAATGGAATGTGTAGAAAATGCAATTACACCTTCATCTTCAAAAACGCACCGATTTTTTTATCCTCGTTCCCGATGTGATTTGTCAGCCAGTTACATATTTTTTGTTGTACTTGGATTACCAGATGTGGGGTAACACCTTTTGTTTCAAATTCTTTTTTTAAGGCAGAAAAGTCTTTTATAAACAACGCATGCTCTGCCTTCTGCGATGGAAGGCCATCGTAGTTATTCTTCGCCATAATTGCCTCTTCCGCACTGAAATGCTTTACGACATAATCTGCTAAAAACACTATTACTTTACCCACTTCATCCCTCCCCTTACCCTGTGCCATTGCGCTCAGCAGATTGTTTACTCTGCTAAATATTCCTTTATGCTGTTCGTCAATTGTACCTACCCCTACCGACAAGCTTTCAGTCCATTGAATTGCCATTTTTTCTCCTTTCGTAATGTTAAAGAATTTCAAGGTTACGGTTGTAGAGCGACGAGGCTTGTCGCTCTGCATTAAGAAAGCCGTCTAAAGACCTGATTTACACCATATTTAAAAATCTTTAAATTCATTATACGTCATGGGGATTATACGATTGGACTTAGTAGCCGAGACAACA
The DNA here is from genome assembly GCF_001753675.2 of Candidatus Brocadia sapporoensis. GTDB lineage: Bacteria > Planctomycetota > Brocadiia > Brocadiales > Brocadiaceae > Brocadia > Brocadia sapporoensis. Next base: position 31,579 of record NZ_MJUW02000122.1, read on the forward strand.
TGTTTATTTTTGTTCTCTCCCTGCAAGCTTTCGTCCAGTACATCGTGATGAAATTCATTGCCGTCTTTGCGCTTGTTTCCCCACGTAGTGCGGTAGTCTGGCTTTTTTCGGGCGGATACGGTTCTTTTGCTCGGATGGAGGAATACCTCCTTTTTCGATGACCGCGTCTTCTCCTTCGTTGAACCTTCTGTTTGTTCCTTATCGGTACCAACTTCTCTGGCGATTCTGCTCACAAGCGAATTCAGACTTTCTGCCTGTGCGGAAAGTTCTTCACTGAACGATGCTGTCTCCTCAGCGTTTGCGGCGTTTTGCTGGATAACTTGATCCATCTGGGTAACTGCCTTGCCGACCTGGTCTATTCCATCTGCCTGCTCCTTCGAAGCGTTCGTTATCTCATTTACAAGATCGGTAACTTTCTTTGCCTTTGTAACGATTTCTTTGAGGATTTTGCTTGATTGTTTAACAAGGTCTGTGCCAGAATTAACCTTCTTTGCACTATCTTCAATCAGTCGGGCAATGTCCTTTGCTGCACTCGCGCACCTCTGAGCAAGATTTCGCACCTCTTCGGCAACCACGGCAAAACCTTTTCCATGTTCCCCTGCTCTTGCAGCCTCTACGGCAGCGTTGAGTGCCAAGAGGTTGGTTTGAAAGGCAATGCCGTCAATAACCTTGATAATGCTTACGATATTATTGCTACTTTCATTGATTTCCTGCATGGAGTCATTTACCTTAGTGATGGACTCATCACCAGTCTGGGCGGACAGATAGCAGGAGGTTGCTAATTCGAATGACTTGTGGGCATTCTCTGCATTCTGTTTGGTCATAGAGGACATCTCTTCCATAGATGAAGAAGTCTCTTCAATTGAGGCTGCTTGTTCCGATGCCCCCTGTGCAAGACTCTGGCTCGATGCTGAAATTTGTTCTGAAGCAGAGGCTACCTGCGTAGAACTCTCGGTCAAGTCATCCAGGAGTGCCCTGAAAAGTCCTGATATCTTGTTTGTAATCTTGACGACAATGATACCTAACCCGGTGACAAAGACTGCCGAAGCGATGCCAATAATAATAATCAATTTCCGTAAGTCATCAACAGCTTTGAACGCCTCTGTTCTGCCGATCTCAGCTATAATTACCCAATTCATGCCGAGTACATTAATCGGTGCATATGCACTCAAAACAGGTACGCAGCGATAATCGTTAATAATCTTACAGTCGCTTTTCCCACCGGCGGCCTCTTTTACAGCCTCTGTATCAACCTTATTAACCAAAATTGTGGATTTTTCTGAGAATCTTGAATTGGAACGCATCAGTCTATCCGAACCTACCAGATAGGTCTCTCCCGTTTCTCCAAGACCTGAGCGTTCTTGCATGATGGCATCAATTTCACTGATAGGCATCTGGAATATGAGTACACCTACCTTCTGATTACCGTCATAGATTGGAGAGGCAATAAAAGAGGCGGGGTCTCTATTTGAAGGGGCATAAGATTCAAAATCGGCCAGTTTTATATAGTTACGCGCATTGGCCGCATTCGCGGAGTCAACATCCTTATACAATCTCGCAATATTTGTTGTATTATAGGGACCAGTAACTATATTGGAGCCAAAATCCAGTTCTTTAAAAACGGTATAAAGGACATTCCCTGTATCAGCATCTACAAGGAAAATATCATGATATGCATTTTCTTCGAGGTATTGTTTGAAGATAGGGTGAAGGCGTGCATGTAACTTGCTATAATTACTGCCGTCCTGTGCATCAACATATTCCAGTTTCTTCCCGGCCGGGAATGGATTTTTCGTAATATACAATTCCCGAATCTTTTCAGCCCCCAACTCGTAAAACGCCTTTTTAAATTCCTTTACGGCATTGATGGCCATTTCATTTCGTGCAAGAGTTATTGCATCGCTTTTTCTCTTTGTGAACCAATCATCAATAAAGGCTTGCTTGATATTTCTCACAGAAACTAACTGATTAAATGCTTGTTTTTCCAATGCCTTGCTGGAGCTATAATAGCTTAATATTCCGATAGCAATCAAAGGTACTAAACCACCAATTATAAATAGTGAGATAGTCTTTGTACTTAAATTCATCTTCACGCAATTCTTCTCCTGCCTTTTAAAGGATTAATAATATGGGTCTATACATAGTTTTTGAATCTCAGATGTTCTTGATTATATAGAGATCCTTCCTTTCAAATGTGTATGATGAAATAGTTTTAAAATAAGTAACTTTTGAGCAATCAGCCATCAGGAGTCCGTGGGCTGGGCATCTGGGATCGAGGATTGGACGAAGGATCAATCGTCTAAAAATCGTTGATAAAAAGACTGAACCTTATCCTTGATCCCTGATACCGGATCGCTAATTTAACGCCATACTCATAATGCCCCCTACATCAAGGATAAGGCCTACGTGTCCATCTCCAAGTATAGCGCTGCCGGAGATTCCTCTAATATTGCAGAACGGTTCTCCCAGGCTCTTAATGACTATCTGTTGTTGGCCAAGGAGGTCGTCGACAAGGATTCCACACCTTCGTCCCTCACCTTCAACGATTAAAATGAGGGCATCCCAAGGATCTGTTTTTTTTGGTTTAACGTTATACAAATTGTGGAGCCGCAACATAGGCAGCAAATTGCCGCGCACGTTAATCAGCTCGCCGCGCTGTTGTACGGTGGAAATGTCTTCCTTCTTTGGACGAATGGATTCTTCAATAGAAAGCATGGGAACGATATATTTTTCTGAGCCGACCTGTACAATCATGCCATCGATAATTGCCAGAGTAAGTGGTAACTTAATAGAAATTTTGGTGCCTTTTCCTTCTATCGTGGAAATCTCGACCTTTCCTCGTAACCGTTCAACATTCTTTTTTACAACATCCATGCCTACTCCACGTCCTGAAACGTCGGTTACCTTTTCCGCTGTAGAGAATCCGGCGGCAAAGATGAGATTATAGATTTGTTGATCGGAGAGTGAGGTATCTTCCTCAATCAATCCTTTTTCAAGAGCCTTCTTCAAAATTTTTTCTTTGCAAAGACCTTTGCCATCGTCTTCAATTTCAATAACGATATTTCCACTACGATGGAATGCGTTTAATCGAACAATGCCTTCGGAGGGTTTTCCTTTCGTCATCCGCTCATTTTGAGACTCAAGCCCATGATCTATTGAGTTTCTGATAATATGCACCAGCGGGTCGCCGATCTCTTCGATAACGGTCCTATCCAGCTCTGTTTCTTCTCCGGAAATTTCCAATCGCACCTTTTTGCCTACCTTTGTGGAAACATCCCGTACCAGCCTGGCCATCTTTTGAAATGTTGATTTCAAAGGCACCATTCTCATGCACATAACCTGATCCTGTATATCCTTGATGATTTTATTGAGGTGGGTAAGATTTTTATTTACGCCGTTATTATTGCTTCCCAACGTATCACGAATAAGGGCGTTGGCAATCACCAGTTCACCTATAAGGTTGACAAGGTTGTCCAGCTTTTGAGTATCTACTTTAACGGTATCAGAAGATGGCTTGCCCACCATGGATTGGGTCCTGAGCGCTTTTTCTACTCTCTCCTGCGTTGTTATACCTTTCTCAACCAGTATTTCACCTAATCGTTTTCCGTGTGCCTGTTCCTGCAATGCAATTTCCAGCTGATCTTTACTGATATCGTCGGTTTCCAGTAGTATTTCGCCGATATATTTATCTTTTGGAGAACTTGCTTGGGTATCTTCCGGTTGAGCCTGGTTCTGATTCTGTCTTAGAATAGCGGAAATTTCAGACAAAAGCGGTTGATAATCAATCACATCTACCGGTGCATCTTTGTTCTCTAGCTTCTTTGCTATGGTTTCTCTCAGTTTTTTCAGTACATCAACGCCTCCGTAGAGAATTTCAATAATTTCCGGTGTGAGTTTTATTTTTAACTTTCTTGCTTCATCCAGGAGGGTTTCTAACTCATGACTTACCTTGCCAATATCTTTCATACCCAAAAAACCTGCACTGCCCTTCATGCTATGAATCGGGCGGAATATGCTGTTAATAACATCTACATCTTCCGGATTTTTTTCCAACTCCAGTATCTTGGCTTCAACGTCATCCATGTGGTCGTTAGATTCGGCAAGAAATTCTCTAACGATCTCAACATCATTCATAAAATTTGTATTTTCTTCCATATCCTTTGTCCCTAAAATCAAAATTTTAAAGAAAACGACAAATCTCTCATTCTGTTTTTTTATTACTTCTGAGGTAATGTCTTATTGACAAGGCAACAATACGTTATTGTTTTTCACATGTTTATCAATTTTCTGAATTAATCTTTGTCTTGTGAAAGGTTTTGCGAGGAAATCTATAGCGCCAGCCCGAATAGCCTTTATCACATTTTCTTGTGTCGGAGAAGAGGAACATATTATGATTGGTACCGCATTGGATATGGCGTTTCGTTTAATTCGTTCGCAGAGTGTTATTCCGTCGACACCAGGCATATAAATATCCATCAGCACGAGGTCAACATGGTTTTTTTGGAGTATAGAGAGCGCGTTGTTAGGATTGTCAGTAACTACGATTTTATATTCGCTACTTAAAAGTTTTCTGACTATTCGCAGATCCGTGTTTGAATCATCTACAACCAGTATAGTGCCCTTGAATTGTTTATCATTTTCTTCGATGACTTCACAAAAAAACTCTTCACCGATTAGCTTTGGTATGCTTAACATGAATAGGCCGTCATCAAAGCCAAGAATTCGCATGGTGACTGTGAGAACAAGATGTTCTTCATTCAAAACTTCTTCGCTGAGTATGGTATTCACATTTTCTTTGTTAATTAATACGGTACTTATTAATTTTAAATGAATGGGCTTTGGTAGCTTAGATCTTAATTCGCTATCAAACATACCGCAAACCTGATTCGTAAATTCCTTAAATGCGTCTGTACAATCACCATCATAAACACCCTTGCTTACATTTTCTCGTATTATCGCATCCTCAAGAGCTAACAAGAGACTGCCAATTGTGATAGCCTCCTTTACGGCAAAGATTAAATACATTTCACCTTTGTAAAACTCTTCGATCGCAAATTTCGCCATTACATAACTCGTGTTAGCTTTCTCAATAAATGAGTTTAGTGTTGTACTTTGTAATGCTGGATTTGTTAAGAAAAACTGCTTGTTCGTTAGCTTGCCGCAATCAGTACAAATCCGTGGAAAAGTGCTTATCAGCGTTTCCTCGAGCCTGGATGAGGTCTTTTTATTTAAAGGGTTTTCCATTGATGATCTATTTAGTCGATTCTCGAAGCAACAAACCTATGTTAAACATTTCGTTATTGGATATAAAAGGTGTCATGAGCCACGGGTCTTTACTAAAACAAGAAAGCGTAGTGTCCGCTACAGCAGAATGGTTATTTACTGCAGTGACAGAGAGACCTTCCCCTGCAATAACCATTGGGATAGAAAGATGCATATCACCGTGTTGAGCCGCCAGTTTTGTCTTTACATTTCCTGCAATCATATTTGATACCTCACCGATTGCATCTTTAACCTCGTTCGTAAATTCGGTCAGTTCTGTCATCAGCATAGTTGATGCAATTTTTAATGCGAATTTTTTTGAACAGAACAAGGCAATAACCCCGTGATATCTACCAGTAAAACTCACCATGCCGATAACATCTGTTCTTATTTGTGTATCATCTACTAAGATTGCATCATCGTACTTTAAATCCATCAGAATCATCGTTTCGAATAATGTTTTAGTAGCATCAGCAATATCTGCGGCAATGCTTTCCATCAAGCTTTCTAACGCCATGGTATGTTCTCTCCTCTTTACATTGAATTTGTGAATTTCACAAAGGGGATATAACCGCTATTTTACGAGTAAATAATTCCCTAATTTAGTCTTTAATTGATCCGGGGTGAACGGTTTTGTCAGATAACCATTGGCGCCGCTGTTTTTGGCCTCTTCAATCCTTGTCTCACTGCTTTCCGTGGTTATCATTACAACAGGAATATTACTCTTTAGCCCTGATCCCCTGAGGGCTTTAACAAAATCTATTCCTGTCATATTTGGCATATTCCAGTCACACAGGATCAAATCAATATTACTGGAAGCAGCTTTTTCCAGCCCTTCCTTTCCATCGCCAGCTTCAACAAATTCGTCAATCAAGAAACCAGACTGCTGAATAATCCTTTGAATCATCTTTCTCATGACAGCAGAATCATCGATTATCAATACTTTTGGCATGTGCTGTACCTCCATTTTCATTGAAGTTGTTTATTTCACTTTTTTCTTGTATCCACTGATCGATTTTAGACCGCTCAAATCGCCACATATTCATTATCCTAAATGATGGGATTGTTCCTTCTTTCACCAATTTATATACCGTGCGTGGACTTATTTTAAGATACTCTGCGACTTGTTTTATTGTCATGATGTTCGGATTGTGCATAGATGTTAACCTTTTTGCATATAGTGTCTTTTTATTGCATTAATTACCTTGGATTATCGGAATAATAAAAAAATAATTTAGCTCGAATTCCATATTTCAAAAGGACAGTATGAGAGTTGAATCAGTACAAGCAATGTTGTGTAGTATAAGATTTTATGACTGATTTTTTATGAAATATGGTTTTTGCTATTGCGCATGAAGAATAAAAATATACTTGGAGGAAGAAATTTACTATTGCATGGGTAACAAAAAGAGGAACATTCCGCTTCATAATATTACTCTGTAAAAGTTTCTTTTTTGGGGAAGTATGTAGGCGACATTTTTCAGAGGCATTGGAAAGTCTTTCTTTTTGAGTTTGGGAGACATCCCTAAAATACGATATCCCTTTTTGGCAACTTTATATCTACCCGAACGGTGACTATTCAGCGAAAAAACAAGGGTAAAAAGCCTGTGCTATAATAGTCGCAGTAGATAAATGAGTGGCTCATTATAAAGGCGGGAACCATTAACGATAAACAATATAGACATAGAGGTAACGCTCCAAAAAGCAGAGAAACTTCTTTCTGAAGAGAAAGGCATGGCGCCAGCCATGAGGTCAATGGTAGAGTTGTTGGTATTACTGATAACGCTGCTAGCGGGTCGTTTAAACCGGAACAGCCGCAAGTCTTTCTCAGGCGATCCGAACCGCAGGAAAGAGAGCAAGTCAAAAGACGAGAGGAAGGCTGGGGGGACAAAAGGGTCATGAGTGGGTAACGCTAGTCCTAAAACAAGCGAGGTTTTTTAAACCTCGCTTGTTTTAGGACTAGCAGGTGGTACAAGATTCGAAGGAAGTGATGCCGTGAAAATAAAGGACAAAGGAAAGGGCGGTGCCAATAACCATGGAAAAAGAAGCACCATTAAATGAAACCGTTTTTAAAGTAAAAAAGGGAGGCTTTTTGGCCTCCCTTTTTTACTTCATCTTTGCTACAATCATCCTTAGTAACAAACGAAATTTTTAACAATAAAACTATCATAACGAGGAAATAGATGCTTACTAAGGAGTGGCAAACCGAAATTCATAAATGTGCAAAATGCGGCAAATGCCGGTCAATCTGTCCCGTCTTTATCGAAACGGGCAAGGAGTCCATGGTGGCACGTGGCCGTATAAGCCTGGCCGATGCGTTACGAAACGGTGAAATTTTTCACACCGAACTCCTAAGGGAATATCTTCTTTCGTGCAAGAAATGCCTCCGATGCTCTCATATCTGCCCCTCGGGTGTTGATTATGATTTCATTATCCAAACTATGTTGGATGATCTGGCAAACAACATCGGAATATGGTTAATACCGCGGATTGTATTCAGTATATTTTTAACCAGAAGGGGCATCTTTAATCTGCTTTTAAAAATAGCCAGTGTCTTTCAACGGTTAGTTCCTTTAAAACGTCATGGCACTATGAGGCATCTGCCTTTCATGTTTATGGGTGGTAGATGGATTCCACCTTTGGCAAAAAAGCCGGTACTCAAAAAATATCGAGGTATGAAGACGATAAAACATCCTAAAATGAAGGTGGGGTTTTATGTGGGCTGCCTCATCAATTATGTTTACACCGATATTGCCGATGCAGTAATTGATGTGTTAAACCATTTTGAGATAGAAGTTGTTGTCCCCCAGGGCCAATTGTGCTGCGGCATTCCCGCAAGATCATTGGGGGACGTTAAAACGGCACGACGATTAGCGGAAGTGAACGTTGCGGTATTTGAAAAGGCTGGCGTTGATTTTATTATCAATGCATGCGCCACGTGCGGAAGAACTCTGAAGAAGGACTACCCGCGCATTCTCGGTGAGCAGTGTCTGAAATTTTCCAACAAAGTATACGATATTACCGAGTTTATTGAGCAATATTGCAATTATACAACAAAACTACAAAATACCAGGGTCGCCTACCACGACCCCTGTCACTTGTACTGGGGCCAAAATATTTCAAAGCCGCCCAGAGATATTTTGAGGCGTTCTGCTGTATTCCAAGAAATGGAAAATCCGGAACGATGCTGCGGCGGAGGTGGAGTATTCAATTTATTACACTATGATCTCTCAAAAAAGATCGGGGAGTACAAAGCAACGGCCATTGAAAAAAGCGGTGCAGAGATCGTAGCAACAGGTTGTCCCGGATGCCGGCTCCAAATCGAAGATCTTCTTGCAGCAAGGAACTCTCCGGTTAAATGTACACATACGATACAGGTTTTACGGGATGCTATACTGCCACCGCCATGATATTTTGGCACTATCTGCCAGTGAGAGGATATTTAACCAGCGGTCTGACATAACAACATCTCGGCAATCTGGATAGCGTTCAGTGCGGCGCCTTTTCGAAGATTATCGCTCACAACCCATAGGTTAATTCCGTTCGCAATGGATTCGTCCTCGCGAATACGTCCGACAAAAACATCGTCTTTCCCCACGGCGTTTGTTGCGAGAGGGTATACCTGATTTGCAGGATCGTCCATCAAAGTAACTCCCGGTGCCTTTGAGAAAAGTCTTTTTACTTCTGCTGCGGTAATTTTTTTTTCCGTTTCCACATTTACCGATTCGCTATGACCGCGAACAACAGGTACCCGAACGGTAGTGGCAGTCACTCTGATGCTGTTATCGCCCATAATCTTTTTCGTTTCATTTATCATCTTCAACTCTTCGGATGTGTACCCATTGGACAGGAAAGCATTGTTTTGAGGAATCTGCGGCAATACGTTAAAGGCAATCTGATGGGGAAACAAATATCTTTTAAAGCCTTCCTTGCCGGAGAGAACGCTCATTGTCTCCTTCTGAAGCTCGTCTATTGCTTTCAGCCCGGCGCCGGACACCGCCTGATATGTCGAAACAACGATCCTCTTTATCCTTGCAGCATCATGGATTGGTTTTAAGGCAACCACCATCTGAATGGTGGAGCAATTAGGGTTGGCAATCACACCATGATGTTTTGCAATCTCCTGAGGATTCACTTCAGGCACTACCAATGGCACGTCGTCATCCATCCGGAAGGCGCTGGAATTGTCCACGCAAACAGCACCACTCTCAATTGCATAAGGTACGTATTCCCTGCTGATGCTTGCCCCCGCGCTAAAAAGGGCGATCTTTATGCCTTGAAACGAATGCTTCGACAGTTCCTGTACGGTATAATCAGCTCCGCGAAACTGCATTTTTTTTCCGGCAGAACGTCTTGATGCTAATAATCTCAACTCTTTAATCGGGAATTTTCTCGTCTCCAGTATTCTGAGAAATTCCTCACCTACGGCTCCTGTTGCACCAACCACCGCTATATTTACCGCCATTTTTCCTACAACTCCTTCCGTTGTTAAAAAACATCAGAGTAGCTACCAGTATGAAGCCTGAGTTACTGACGTTTATCACTAAAAGTGACTTAATTATTTGATACGTATGAGAATATCATCCTGAATTTTTTCCCTCTGTCTGATATGTGCTATTTGCGCTAAAAATCGCTGTGCATCACTATAATACCCTGCTGTGGGTTTCAAACCAGGTATAAATTGAAGCCAATATTGATTTTCCAACCGCACAAACAACTCCCGAAGATATTTGCTGAACATCGAAGCAAGGGCTACGGTCATACACCTGTCTTCGCCCTTTTCTATGAAGGAAATCGTCATCTTCTTCTGTGCGGTTTTCACCTCGTATGTTGAAATTTTGTCTTCCTCCTTTAAAACACGTATATCGGCAATCGATAATTGCTCTTGTAGTAAATTGGTATAGGTATTTCGACCCCCTTGTTTATCAACAATCAAACGAATATGGTCGTTGCTTAAATTCCAAAGCCGGGAAACAAGTGCAGCGCTCGCCTTAAACAAGACAATAGACTTATTCCGCAACAGCTTTACCTGTTCGTTAAATTCCCTCACCGCAACAACACAACTGCTTGAGTGAAAAAACCTCACATCGCGCTTGCAAAAAGTGTGGTTTAAAGAATCAGCACTATTTAAGACAACCACACGATTTGTGGTTAAAGGTAATGAAAAATCTTTTCCTGTATACCATGGGTATTGGTCAAAGATTCCGATATCATTGCACGACAGGCTGCCAAGCAATTGATAAAAGGACGTGATATTTAAACCCTTTGATTCAAGGAATGAAAGAACACCGACTTCCAATGGTTTTAAGCCTAAGCCATGATGTGAACGATATAGTTTCTTACTATCCCGAACAGCGATCCGCTGGTTCCTGCTCTTGAGATCGTTTGAAATAGCATCTCTCAAGATTTCCCACAGAGAGAGATTAATCATTTCGTCCGGCACAGAAAAAGCAACTATAGAAGTCACCATTGGTCCAAGTACCGGGCCATATCCGGACTCATCAATGCCTGCTATGATGGCCATATCATGATATAATTAATCATAACCGCAACAAAACCACAACCAAATACTCCCCGTTAAGAGGGGCGAAGGAGGGTATAAAAAATTTGCAAAAAAGATTTTACAAAGACGTGTTGATAAGTAGCGCATTGCCAAGATAGAAGATACTTTTTTTGTAAGTACCAAAACCTTAAGCTTACCATCCACACTAATTCCAGATCCAACAGCAGTTCCGTTATGTGCAACACACAGACATGATATTGTAATAGTTCCGGATGTACGTTAAACGCAAAATCTATCCTGGAGGTAAGATAAAATTTCCCTTCCCAATGAAAAATGGCCAGGATAGTGGTAGCTACCTTTTCTTTAATGCCTAAGTCTCGGCTGACGATCGACGCTGCCTTTCCTGTGGGAAGGGCGGGAATAGTTTTAACGGGGATATGTGGTTCAAAACAGCTTGCCGGCGTGGTTGTAGACCATCCTTTAGCAGGAGGATGTTTCAGCAAGTCCTCCAGAAAGAAATTTAGTAACATTTTACTGCTCTTCCCACTTGATACTGAAATTTTTCAAAACTGTCTTTTCTCACTCTGCAAGAGCAATTCTTTGGCCTTTATTTGCAGAAACAGGAAGCCTTTCCCGCCATCAGAGTATTGAAACCAAGAATTATCATCAAAGATACAGCTGCTCGTGTCCAATATTTTTTAATGATCCTTTTCCTTTTTTTCGATGAGATTCAACAAAGAAAGAGTCATTTAAAATATTTTTTTACTCATTGTCAATAAAAAATCTTTTGATGAACAAACAAAATCCCATGCCTTTTGAAAGAATATTGATATTTATGATTGCATTTGGTAGATTGAACGATAAATCTTTATGTCTTGGTTTGAAAAAATTCATGAAAGGAGATGTAAATTATGAATTTAACGGAAGCGATTGACATGGTAGCGAAAGACGAACGGGATTTACAGTCAAAATACACGAAACTCGCGGATGGGGAAACAGACCCATTCGTAAAGGCATTTTTAAACAGAATTGTCAAAGATGCGATCAAGCACGAAAAAAAAATCTATAAAAAATACGAAAAAGTTATGGCTACTTTAAATAAGAAAACGTATTAAGCGCCTTTTTATAATAACCTGTTGAACCAAAGCAGAAAACCCCAATATCTTATGCAGATACTGGGGTTTTGATGTCGCAATTATAATTTAATGACAACTCCATATTTTTATGCGTCAGCCGGCCGAAATGATTTTCGTTATAATATAAGAGTGTGCTTTTTTAATAAATTTTATAATTTGACGACTTTTGCAGCCTTGTAGCCCTTCTGGTCTTTAATGACTTCAAATTCGACCTTGTCTCCCTCCGCAAGAGTTCTAAAACCCTCGCCTTGAATAGCAGTTTGATGTACGAATACATCTTGACCGTTATCCTGGGAAATAAAACCAAATCCTTTTTTGTCATTGAACCATTTTACTGTCCCTGTTGCCATTCAAAAATCACCCCCTCTCATTTTAAAAAATTCAAAAAAACAGAAAGACTACGAGGTTCTATCGCTTGTAGTCTTTATTGTACCTAGAAACGACTTTACAAAACTGCTAACCAACGTAACAAAATGCTATCAAACAATAATTGTCAAATCAAGAGAAATAATAGAGATGTCGTGGAATATGGTATGATAAAATTTATTTGAATTTCTGTTGGGTGTTTGTTACACTCCAGCATCCAAACAAAGAGTTTATCGGTTTATTAGAATGCATTTTTTATGCAATGTATGGAGGTTTAACAATAAAATGCCAACAGCGGTTGCAGATACAGACCTTGATACACTCCTGAAGGTAGAGACATTGTCAAGGGAGACCATAAATTATATCAAAGAACAAGTATTTAGTTCCAAAGAAACTAGAGAAGATCTGGATGCAAAGATTGCTTCGTTAAGAATTGGCATAAAAAAGGTACACGATGTGAACGAGGCGAAGGACTTAACCCTTTTATTGGGGATTTTGGAATGGATGATTGGAAATGTAAAAGAGGCTTCTGAATTCCTGAAAGAGGTGAAATCAAGAAAAATTGCTGCCTATTATTTGGGTAAATGCTATCAGGAATTAGGCGATTATGACCACGCTTTGGAATGTTTTGAACGAGCCAAAAAAACGGATACTGAAGAATTTGACATTTGTATGGATATTGCCGAAACCAAAAGACTAAAAGGCAATAACGAAGATGCCCTGAAAATCGTTAAAAGTTTTTCCCACTCCCACGAAAACAATCCAGACTTTCATTACCAATTGGGATGTTGCTTGGACGCCCTCGGAGAATATGATGATGCGCATAGTCACTATGAGCAGTCACTTCGAATAGCCCCAAGCTATGCAAAATCTCTCTTCCGTATGGCTTTTAATTATGATCTCGGCGGAGAAGATGAAAAAGCCATTGAGTACTATGAACAGTGCATAAAGTTGTGTCCTAATCATAAAAATGCATTTATCAATCTAGGAATATTGTATGAAGATGAAGGCAGCTTTGATGATGCGGTATATTGCTATGAAACTGTTTTAGAAGCCGAACAAAACAATCCCCGGGCCTTGTTGTTTTTAAAGGATGCAAAAGACTCCATGGGCATGTATTATGATGAAGAGATTTCAAAAAAACAAGGAAAGGAAAGTGAGGTGTTAAATATACCCATCTCAGATTTTGAACTCTCCGTAAGAAGTAAAAATTGTTTGGAGAGAATGAACATTCGCACCTTGCGAGATCTTACACGAATTACGGAGGTCGACTTACTTTCTTTCAAGAATTTTGGAGAAACCTCACTCAACGAAATCAAGTTCATCTTATCACAAAAAGGATTACGTTTAGGACAGGCAGTTGAAAGCGATAGCGAAACAGAGGGTTTTGGTAATGACCATACAGAAAGGAAGACGGGCATTATACAAACTATTTCTGAACTCGGGCTCTCCACGCGCTGCAGAAATGCCCTGATCAAGGTCGGCATTGAAACAATAAAAGACCTTACTGAAAAGACAGAAATAGAGTTAGATCAAAAAGGGATAAAACAAAATTATATCGATGAGATATGCGACAGATTATCCGAAGTTGGTCTAGTTTTAAAAAACGTTGATAACGGTAAGTCAGATTTGGACGGAACCGTCACAGAGTAGCCTCTTTAAAAAATTCGGATGGTGTGATTACGGAAGCTAAGGATGTGTGCACATGCTAGATTACATCCGAGGAAGGGTTGTTAGCAAATCTCCCACAAGGCTTATCTTGGAAGTAGCTGGCATCGGTTATCTATTACACATTCCGCTATCTACCTTTGAGAAGATACCCAATCACGAAGAGGTTACAATCCTTACGCAGTTATTTATCAAAGAAGATCAGATAAAAATCTTTGGGTTTGCGACGGGGGAAGAAAGGGATTTGTTCCAACTGTTGCTTTCGGTGAATGGCATAGGACCTACTACAGCAATCACAATACTTTCTGGTAGTCGTGTGAGTGACATCAAAGATGCAGTTGCCCGTGAAGATGCGAAATCCTTGGAAAAGATCAAGGGGGTGGGTAAAAAAACTGCTGAACGGATTATCCTGGAACTCAAGGGAATAATAAAGGAAATGTCGCTCACCTTACAATCAGGTATAGAGACCGGACAAAAGACGTTGATATCTGATGCCGTCAGTGCGCTAATTTCTCTGGGTTATGGGAGATCTGTGGCAGAAAATGCCGTAAACGAGGCAATGAGAAAACTGGGAGCCATTACTAATGTTGAGGTGCTTGTTAGGGAGGCATTGAAACACAAAACCTGATTGCTCCGGCGTGCGACTTAGGATCTCACAGTAGGATATAGGTTATGATAAAAGAAGATATTTTATCTTCTGTACCCATTGTTGAAGATAAAAACCTAGACTTTACCCTCAGGCCAAAACGATTCAATGATTTTATCGGACAGAATCGCATAAAGGAAAATCTGCTCATTTATATTGAAGCTGCAAAAAAAAGGGGAGAACCGTTAGACCATATCTTATTTTCTGGCCCTCCCGGGCTGGGAAAAACAACGTTGTCTCAAATTATTGCTAACGAAATTAATGCCTCGATTAAGACAACTTCCGGCCCCATTCTCGATAAACCTATGGACCTTGCTGGTATTCTTACGAATTTGCAACATGGGGACATTCTTTTTATTGATGAAATCCATAGGTTGAACACAACTGTTGAAGAGTATCTGTATTCGGCGATGGAAGATTTTTATATCGATATTATCATTGATCAGGGACCGAAGGCCAGATCGGTAAAAATCAATTTACCTAAGTTCACCCTTATCGGTTCGACGACAAGAGAAGGGCTGCTTACAGCGCCGCTTCGTTCCCGCTTTGGTGTGCTGGAAAAATTAGAGTTCTATCCGTGGACCGATCTCTATAAAGTTGTGTGTAATTCAGCCCACGTTCTCTCTATCCGGATAGATGAAAAAGGGGGCGAAATTATTGCGAAAAGGTCCCGCGGTACCCCCCGAATAGCTAATAGATTTTTACGACGTATTCGGGATGTTGCCCAAGTTCGCGGGAACGACATAATCAACAAAGAAGTTGCCCAAATGGGTTTAGAGATGTTAGGTGTGGATGAGAATGGTTTGGGAGAAATGGACAGGAAGATACTGGAAACCCTTATTCGATACAGCGGTCCCGTCGGCTTGAAAACTATTGCAGTTTCGGTAAGTGAGGAAGAAGATACCATCGAGGAAGTATATGAATCGTATCTGATCCAACGGGGATATCTGGATAAAACACCGAGAGGAAGGGTTGCGACCAAGCTGGCTTACGAACATTTAGGATATCCATGCCACTCAGAAACAGGACTCCAAAAACGGCTATTTTAAAGGAGCCGCCTTATGAATCTTTTGTTACATATTTGTTGCGCATGTTGTTTATGCGCACCGCTGCAGGAGCTGAGAAAAGAAGGTTTCGCAGTAACCGGGCTCTTTTACAATCCAAATATACATCCGTTGCTTGAGTTTAGGCGGCGATTAAAGGCGCTGCGCGTATTTCAGGAAAGCGATCCTTTATCAGTAATATACTACGAGGAGTATGGTTTACGGGAATATTTGAAACACGTTGATCATGAGGGCAATGATCGGTGTGCTGATTGTTATACCATGAGGCTTAGGTTTACTACGGTATACGCACAGGAAAACGGATTCGATGCCTTTACCTCAACCATGTTGTTCAGTGTTTATCAAAATCACGAGCAGTTAAAAATATTTTCAGAAAATCTGGCGCGCGAACATGGTATTGATTTTATCTATCGTGATTACCGTGCTTTATCTGAATGCAGTCATGATATAGCCAAAAAAAAGATGATTTACCGGCAAGGATATTGTGGTTGTATCTTCAGTGAATATGAAAGATACAAAGACACGACACGAGAGTTGTATAAAGGCAGCAGTCTGAATAAGAAGGATGAAGAAGGTGTCCAAAATGTCTTTAATATCAAAAACACGTTACATCGATGTGACTGTCTTTGATAGAGTATTGGGGAGTTCTTTTCTGCAAATCTGTCGGAGATCACGAACTGGTTTGTGCCTTGCAGGATCTCGTAATGCTGGTTTAAATCAGAAGTAAATACGTTCCCAATAACAGCGAAAATAACATGACTATGAATAGGGTATCTTTTTTAACAATGGCTATGATATTACCAATTATTTCCGCAGGAGTCCATCTTTCGTGTTACAGGGATAGTGTGGTGGTTCAAGACGATATTCATGACTACGGACCTCTGATGGATAAAACACCCGCTGTACGTGTACTTCTCGTAAATGATAAGCGGACTGCACAGCTAGCAATTCATGGATGCTATCAGATTACCGGCAGTCTGACAAACATTGTAGATCAAGGGCAGGATTTACGAAGGTGTGCCATATCAATAAGTAATGGCGGTATTAATATCGGGAATAAACATTATAATCACAACGAATTAAGAATTGTAAGTCAACAAAGTGGAGGGATTGAAGTAAATTCTGTACGATATCGTGGTGAGATAAGAATATTACAGCAACTTAATGACAAATTGTCCGTGATTGAAGAAACAGATATAGAAAGTTTTATCGATGGTGTCCTTGGGAGTGAAATGCCGCAATCATGGAATGAAGATGCCTTGCGTGCCCAAGCAGTAACAGCAAGAACCTATGCGATGTATAAAAAAAAGATAAGGCGGGATGATGTTTACCACCTGGATATGTTAGAGCTTGCATATCGGGGTATAGCCAATGAATCAGGTCGGCTTACCCAAATTGTGCAGGACACCAAAGGCATCGTGATGGTTTATAATTGGAATATTTTCCCTGCTTATTTTCATAGCACGTGTGGAGGTCATACAGAAGATGTTCGCCATGTATTCGGGAAAGACAGCATACCACCCCTCAGTGGTGTGGCATGCAATTACTGTAGCGACTCCAAACATTCCAGTTGGAGTACGGACATTAGCAAATCTGCTATTGAAAAAAAATTACAGGAAGCTAATGTTTATATTTCCAACATCAGCACAGTAATGGCTGTAAATCCAGGGGCTGGCAACCATGGTTCGAGAGTTGAAATCGCTTCTGCTAATGGAAGTAAAGAAATGAATGCAAATGATTTTCGATTAATGATTGGGCCGAACAATTTGTTAAGCACGTCCTTTCAGGCGAAGAACAATGGAAAAAGTATTACCTTTACGGGAAAAGGGTGGGGGCATGGTGTCGGGCTTTGTCAGTATGGTGCTCAGTCCATGGCAGAAAAGGGTTTCAAGTGGGCCGAAATTTTAAAGTATTACTATCCGAAGATAGAGTTGGTTCGGGTATATTGATGCCTCTGTGGGGAGGTATTTTTGTTTTTTAGATGTCTGGCGGTTGATAAACAAACAAAAGCTCGCTATGGCGAACTCCGATTTCTGAATCATCGTATTCCTACACCAGTTTTTATGCCAGTTGGTACGCAAGGAACGGTCAAGACGCTAACGCCTCAGCAATTAAAGGAGACCGACACAAAGATTATCCTATGTAATGCGTATCATCTTTGTTTAAGACCTGGGGAGAAAATTATTAAACAATCAGGTGGCATCCATAAATTTATGGGATGGGATGGCGCAATTATCACTGATAGCGGTGGATACCAGGTTTTTTCTCTTAGTGGTCTGACAAAGATTTCTGACAACGGAGTAGAATTTCAATCCCCTATCGATGGAACAAGGTTTTTCCTCACCCCTGAAAATATGATGCAGATACAAAAGGATATTGGTGCAGACATTATTATGCCGTTTGATGAATGTGTCCCGTATCCTTGCGAAAAGGACAGGGCGAGTGTTGCAGTGAAAAGAACTACGGAGTGGGCAGAGCGCTGCTTAAATATGCACACGAACAGACAACAAATACTTTTTGGTATTGTCCAGGGGAGTGTATTCAAGGAACTTCGTATTGAATGTGCCAGAAGCCTCGTGGAAATGAATTTTGAAGGATATTCAATAGGTGGGCTCAGTGTTGGTGAAGGGTCTGTCCTCATGAACGAAGTGCTTGATTATACCGTAGATTATTTACCCGAGGATAGACCCCGGTATTTGATGGGTGTTGGGTTTCCTGTAGATATCCTCAACGCAGTAGAACGCGGGATCGATATGTTCGATTGTGTTGTTCCCACGCGCAACGGGAGAAATGGGTGCGCCTTTACCAGCATGGGAAGGGTAAAAATACTCAACAGTCAATATAAGGAAGATTCTTCCCCTTTGGATCAGATGTGCAACTGCTATACCTGCTGCAATTTTTCTAGGGCATATCTGCGGCATCTCTTCTTGGCGCATGAAATTTTAGGGTTAACATTGCTTTCATTACATAATATATGTTTTTTTCAAAATCTGATGCAGCAAATAAGGGAATCTATCAAAAACGGTGATTTTAAGAATTTTAAAAACGAATTTTTATCAAGGCAGTCTGATTAAAATTGTCGTGAATACGCGACAAATCGGAGAAGTGTTTTTTTTGAGTGAAACTTTTTCATAATAGGTAGGAGGAATATGATGTTTTTTTTATTGCAAGCGGCTGGAAAATCGTCATCGCCGGGTGGTATGTTATCCATGCTGCTTCCGTTTATTCTCATGTTTGTTGTGATGTATTTCTTGATCCTGAGACCACAAAAGAGAAAGGAAAAAGAACGCAAGATTCTGTTGTCCAGGATTAAAAAGAACGATCGGGTCGTAACGGCTGGAGGAATCCACGGCCTTATTACGTCTGTCAGAGAGAATGAGATTATCCTCCGTGTAGACGATGCAAAAGACGTAAAGCTTAAGATCGACAGGAGCGCAATTGTTACGGTATTAGAGGTCTCTGGCGATGATACAGAAGAACCAAAAGAACTTCCAAAAGAGAGTAAAGATACAAAATAACGTTTTATATATGATTATGAGTATGAATCAGCAGTTTATTTCAGACAATGAAAAAAGGAGCCTGTTGAGGAGAAAGAAATGACTAAAAACTTAAGATGGAGGATACCTCTCATTGCGATAGTTATTGCTATTGGCAGTATGATCGTGTACCCACCGTCAGAAAAGGTCCTGAAGAAGGAGCAAGTTAAGGAAATCGATGGGAATGTAGTTGAGCGTACGACTCTGGAAAAATCATGGACACGTTTTTTCATAACAAATCCAATTATCCGCGAGACGATTGTTAACGAAGAGACTGACAAGGATGGCAAGAAAGTTTGTAACAAGGTCGTCGAGTATGTCTCAAAGGGTAAGATTAAGCTTGGATTAGACCTCAAAGGTGGCTCAGAGTTGTTGTATAAAGTAAGGGTAGATAAAAAAGAAGACCGACCAGGGATAACAAAGGAAATTATTGAAGTATTAAAAAAAAGGATAGACCCTCAAGGAGTTATAGAGTATAGGATCCAGGAACAGGGCAGTCATCGTGTGCTCATTCAGGTTCCGGGAGCAACAAAAGCAGAAATAGAAAGCTTGAAGAACCGAATCACACGCCTTGGCAAGCTTGAGTTCAGGCTTGCAGCCAGCAGCGATAGCCCGGAATATAAAGAGGCGCTGGAGGGGAAACAAGTTCCGGGGTATTATAAACACTGGTTGCGGAAGAAAAAAGGCGAAGAAGGGGAGGCCGGCAAATGGTACCTTGTTCGGAATAAGACCGAGATTTCCGGGGAACACCTATTCAGAATATATGCTGACCGGAAAGGGATCGAACCCATCGTTGGTTTTGAGTTCGACGCTATTGGTAAATCTAAATTTGGACAAATTACAGAACGTAATATTGGTAAACCTCTGGCAATTATCCTGGACGGCACCCTCTATTCTGCACCTGTTATCCGCGATCGTATACCCGGGAAGGGAATTATTGAAGGAAACTTTACCCAAGATGAAGTCAATGAACTTATTGCTATTATGCGGGCAGGAAGTCTTCCTGCAGACCTGGAACTTGAAATGGAAACCATGGTCGGGCCGAGTTTGGGAAGAGATTCAATTAACAGGGCGTTGATAGCCGGCACGATAGGTGGTATCTTTGCAATCCTTTTTGTTGGAATTTACTATATGGGGGTGGGATGGGTTGCAAACTGTGCAAATGCTTTGAATATCTTTTTTACTGTTGGAATGATGGCATTACTCAATGCTACTTTGACTCTCCCGGGTATAGCGGGATTAGTGCTCATGATCGGTATGGGTATCGATTCAAATGTGTTAATCTTTGAAAGAATCCGTGAAGAAAAGGCCAAGGGAAAATCCTTACGGGCAGCGGTAAAGGCGGGCTATGAAAAGGCGTTTTCTGCCATTTTTGATTCCCATGTTACCACGTTAATTACGGGTGTAATACTTGCAGCGGTGGGTACTGGTCCTGTAAAGGGATTTGCATGGACATTAATCCTGGGTTTGATTATCAATCTGTTTACAGCCGTTTTTGTAACAAGGGTTGTATATGATTTGTTTATGGATTTAAACTGGATCAAGAGCTTCTCGATGTTTAAGCTGATCGGCGTCCCCCACGTTAACTTTATAAGCTATCGTTTTATCCTGATTATTATCTCCGGCTCATGTATTATCGGCGGTATGGCAACCTTTGTTATGCGTGGGAACAAAAAATATGATATCGATTTTACTGGTGGTACACTCGTTCATTTACACCTGAATAATTCAACTTCTCCTGGATTTATAAGAACGGCACTTGGTGAGACGGGCTATAATGAAGCCGAGGTCCAGAGTATTTGGTCCGGAGAGAATCTGACACAGTTTGCATCAACATCAGATGAATTCGGTATACGAATCAAAGGCCTTGATGATGAGAAGACAAAGCAAAAATTAACAGAGGATATCAAGCGAGTTCTGGATAAAACGGATTTATTTGCCGGAATCGATTTTATTGAACCCTTGATTTTTAATCTGGAATTGAAAAAACCGACAGATGAGATGGCTATTCAAAAAAGCTTGAAAGACGCTGGTTACAGCGATGAGGATGTGGTGTCAATAACACCCGTTAATCAACTTGCAAAAGAGTACTTAGTGGATATCAGCGGTCTGGAAGATGTGAAAAAACGCCCACAATTAGTCGGTGCAGTGGTAGATGGTTTGAAGAATAACCTGGTCTTCCGCGAGGTTAAAATAACGTTGGGTGAGATTACCGAGTCATTGCAAACACAAGATGTCAATATGCAGGTGTCGAAACCTTTCGTGGATGCGGATGTAAGTGAATCCATTGATCCTGCCATTCTTAATTTTGAGCTGAATAAGCAGGGGTTTGGCAATATTACAGTGACAGGACGATCAAAAGAATCATCAATGGCACGCACAAATAAACTACGAATAGAAAGTTCAAGGACAACTTTACAAGATATAAAACAGGCCGTGAAGGGATCGATCTCGGTGCCAAGCGTTTCTATCACAGGAAACGAAGAAATCCGTGTAGAGTTAAAAGAAGGTATCAGTAAAGGAAGTTTTGTGACGATGATTCGGGAGATTAAGCCCATTAAAGGTGTTGTAAAAGGTGTTTTTTCAATGAACGCTCCCGCACAATTATTTGCAATTCATATGCGACCTTTAAGTGCCGGAAAAGTGCAGGAAAAAATTAAAGAGGACATCATTAGTAAATTTAAGGACCACTTGTATAAAGAAAAAATCGATGTCTCTTTCGAACCGTTGAAAGATGCTTCCCCGGATACTGAGATAAGCACGGCCAGTCAGGGAAAAGAATCAAACCAGGCTCAATTCCGCATGACATTATCTAAACCTTTAAAAAAAGAGGTTATTGAAGAGGTGCTGATTACCGCAGGATACCCCACTATTCTTGAGCAGGGTCTGGAGGAGGGCAGAGAATATAAGAGCGTGGAGATCGCCCTTAACCCTCGTAATACAGAGACGGCAGAAAAGGCCATCAAGAGTGCGTTTGAGATATCTCAGCCGTTAAAAAGGATCGTGAGTATTGGTTCCACTGTTGCAGGTGAGATGAAGAGTCGCGCCATTTTGGGGGTAATCTTTTCCTGTATTGCTACGATATTTTATGTGTGGTTTCGTTTTGGAGACTTTAAATTTGGCTCTTCAGCAATCATCGCTGTTATCCATGATATCCTGCTTACTTTGGGTGCCGTAGCTGTAGCAGATTATTTGTTTGGAAATATGAAAATTGACAGCTCTATGGTAGCTGCATTTCTTACCGTAGTAGGCTACTCTCTGAATGATACAATCGTCATCTTTGACAGGATTAGAGAAAATATGGGAGGGCGGGGTAATCTACTTACGCCGCAATTGGTTAACGACAGTATCAACCAGACATTAAGCCGAACTCTCTTGACAGGGGTTACAACCATTGGTGTATTGTGTGCCCTCTTTTTCGTGGGTGGACATGAGATTCATGGATTTGCATTTGTTATGCTCGTAGGAATCGTTGTCGGTACGTATTCAACGATATTTGTCGCATGTCCTATGCTACTCAGGTGGAAGGGACTTTCTCCCGTAAGTCAAGTATTGCCGCGACAAAATTATCCGATGCAAGGAAAGGAGGTAATAACTAAAAAGAGATAAAAATTATGATTAATAAGGCCATTCACAGGGTGCAGGTCTTGTTAAAAAGATGAAAATTTTTTGAAAAATGCAAATGCGTTTCAGCTTGTCGATTGGCATGAAAGAGCGGACAGAAGGTTCATTTTATTGTTCATTCCTATAAAACCTACGAAAGGAATAAAAAACGATGAAAAGAGATGTGCAAGTTGGTGTAACTTTAGGAGTGATTATTATGGCAATTATCGGTGTCTTTCTGAGCACAAGAACTGCGGTTAAAGAACCTGCGATCCCTATTCCAGAAATGGAGGAAGAAACCCAGGGTAATGTAGCGGATATCAACGAACTATCACCGGAACCACAAAACGTAAATCAAGAGTCTTTTAAAAAGGTAACGGCAAAGGAGCAACAGCCCAAACAAAAGGAATCATCCGTTTCAGACACAGCTAAAATCGATGAACAAACGAAAGAGAACGAGGACAGGGTCATTGAAGTGGAGTGGAAGAAGGCAAAGGAAGCTAAGCCATTACCGACAACCAAAAACGATGAAAAACTAGCTGATATGTCAAACACGGAAGATTGGAAAGACATTTCTTCTGACGACAATAAAAAGATCGGTGCAAAAGCTACAACATACAAGGTAAAAATTAACGACAGCCTTCGTAAAATAGCAAGCAAATATTATGGCGACGAATCAAAATGGCTTCTCATTCTTAACGCTAATCAAGATAAGATTCCGGACAGAAACAGCCTCAGAATTGGTACGGAACTTTTCATACCGGAAGAAAAACTCGTATCAAAGACGACAAAGACAGGGATAAAAACGGAAACAACCACCCCCTCACTCTCTCAACTGGTTAATGTAGATGAAGTACAACCCGCTGAATCTGCTGTTAAAAAACACACGGTACTGCACGGCGATACACTGTACACGCTGGCTGTTAAATATTATCATGATGGCGCGAAATGGGAAAAAATATTCAATGCGAACAAAAAAAACCTTAAGGATAAAAAATCCTTGAAAATTGGACAAGAACTTATTATTCCCAACATCTAAGATTTAAGGTGTAAATATGATGAATTTGAAACGACGTAGTTTTTCTTTTCTTTCAAACCCTCTCTTTTATCTGATAGTTATTGCAATTACGCTATACAGTGTATTATCCGATCCTTCCATTGATGCCCAGGAAACAATGAACGCATTCCCTATGTTTCGATATAATTTAGAAAGAACAGGGCTGGTACCTTTTGTTGGGCCTTCCGGGAATACTTTTAAATGGAGTATATCGAGTGCCGGAGAAATTTGGTCATCTCCTGTCGTGGGTGCAGATGGAGTTGTTTACGTTGGCAGTACGGATGGGAAGTTGTTATCTGTTACTCCCAAAGGAAAGATCTTGTGGGTGTTTAAGAGCGGCGACGAAATATTTGGCTCTCCGGCAATTGGTGCAACCGGTGTTATTTATTTTGGTTCTGTAAGCGGAAGAATGTATGCGGTTAATCCTGATGGAAAAACAAAATGGAAGTTCCAGGCAGCCGGTGCCATTCATTCGTCTCCTGCTTGTGTCGATAAAGAAACGGTGTACTTCAGTTCTTATGACGGGAAACTTTATGCGGTTGGTACAAATGGAAAACTTTTGTGGAGTTATAAAACCGGAGACGCAATTATGCTTTCCTCGCCTGCGATTGGCAAGGATAAAACTATTTATATTGGTTCCTGGGATAAGCATTTGTATGCCTTGAATCAAGACGGCACTTTAAAATGGCGCCTGGAAGTTGAAGCCAAAATAGATTCTACGCCAGCCATAAGCAATGGAGCTGTTTGTGTGGTAGATATGAGTGGAAAGCTCTATTTCGTAAATTTGGATGGGACATTAAAGTGGGCATTTGACCTGGGCTGCAGATCACATTCTTCGCCGGCAGTAGGTGCGGATGAGACGATTTATGTAGGTGCACAAGACGGCAACTTATCCGCAGTGACGAAGGAAGGCACATTAAAGTGGAAATTTAAAACGAAAAAGCCCATTACCGCATCGCCTGTCATTGACGCAAATGGTACCATTTATATTGGTTCGTGGGATGGTTATTTGTATGCTATACAGACCGATGGAACCCCAAAATGGAACGTAAAAATTGGTGAACCATTATTGTCTTCTCCGGCAATTAGCGCAAATAGTACGCTATACGTTGGCTGCGTAGACTGGAAACTTTACGCAATAGGACAATGATTTTTTCTTTCACAAAATGGTTTTACTTAATCGCTATTTTTCGTTATACTATACTACATTTAAGTTTTGTGAAGAATAAATAATTGTATGTGGTGCTTCTATCCACATAATACATGAGCACAAATGTTCGTGCAGGAGATATTATTATATGATCGGCATATCAAAATTATACTGCGGGACGGTAGAACCATCAGATGCATTGCGTTATGGAAGAGAATCAAAAAGATTACCATCTCATTTATTGCAATTTTCGCAAGATAAAAAACCTGTTGTGGTATGGAATGTTGGACAACGTTGTAATTTGAAATGCATTCATTGCTATTCTCAGTCAAAAGATATTGAATATCTCAATGAATTGTCTACCCATGAGGCAAAAGCAATGTTAGATGATCTTGCGGAATATGGGGCGCCAGTAATTTTGTTTTCTGGCGGAGAACCTCTTATGCGATCGGATCTTCTTGAATTAATAGGGTATGCAAAAGAAAAAGGTTTGCGGGCGGTAATTAGTACTAATGGTACATTGATTACCTTGGAAAAGGCAAACGAATTAAAGAAGTTCGGACTTTCTTATGTGGGAATTAGCCTGGACGGCCTTCAAGAAACCAATGACCGTTTCAGAGGGATTCATGGTGCATTTGATGCTGCGTTGTCGGGAATTAAGAATTGCCTGTCGGTTGGTATTAAAGTTGGATTGCGTTTCACCATTAACAAAAGAAATGCTCATGACATACCCGGAATATTTCATCTCATTGAAAAAGAAAACATCCCAAGGGTTTGTTTCTATCATTTAGTTTACTCTGGGAGAGGTTCCAACTTAATTGAAGAAGACCTTTCCCATAAAGAGACCCGTGAGGTTGTTGATCTCATTATCGATAAAACGAAAGAAGCTCACGATAGAGGCAGAAAAATTGAGGTACTCACGGTAGACAACCATGCAGACGGACCCTATGTGTATATGCGTTTATTGAAGGAAAATCCTGCAAGGGCAAAAGAGGTCTTTGAACTTCTCCAGATGAATGAGGGAAACAGCTCGGGCAAGGGACTTGCCTGTATTAGTTGGGATGGAGAAGTGCACGCTGATCAATTTTGGAGACAATATTCCTTTGGAAACATTAGGAAAAGAAAGTTTAGTGAGATATGGGAAGATACTTCGAATGAACTAATGGCCAAACTGAAGAATAAAAATCCTTATATTAAAGGGCGGTGTGCAAAATGCAGATGGCTTTCCATTTGTGGTGGCAATTTCAGGGCAAGGGCTGAGGCTTATTATGGTGACATGTGGGAACACGACCCGGCATGTTATCTTACTGATGAGGAGATTGGAATCGAGTCCTCATCTCCCAAAAAAGCAAGGCAGAAGACAACCGTTTCTTAATACACCTTCAAGAAACCACTTTAAGACGGGCTGTTTGATATATTTCAGACAGTACGGCTTTTCCTATCAATAGAGAATTTTAAAGCAGTTTGCGGTGATAATTCACGAATTGTCATGATGCTTTAATATTGACGGAAAACAGATTTAGGAGGAAACATCACATTTGTCTTTTCAGGATAAAAGGCAGATGTACCTGATCCTGTTTATAGTCACCGGTAAGTGCATACATGATTATATTTATACCGAGACGAAACGCCATAGACCTTTGTGTCTCACCACCGGGGATTACCTGATACTCCCAGCTTCCTAACGGATCTTTTGCCCAGGCACCGCCCAGATCGTTCTGCGAGTAAATAATAGCTGCCCGGTTTTCTATCGTTATACCTTCCAAATAAGATTTTTCTATAGTCCTGCCGTAGGCCTGATTCAGTAAATAAAAGGATTTGAAAATGGTATGGTCCTTTGGTAGTTTTTCGAGTAATTTATCCGGAAACAGGCGCTTGATTTCACGTCGAATAGATTTATCAAACCCAAAATCGCTCTTTCCCAGGCAGTCATCAATTAAGAGTGTTCCGCCAAATTCAAGGTATAATTTTAAATTGCTCATCTCTTTTTCGCTAAATGGTGGAAATTCCTGATCGCCAGACATATAGAGAAATGGATATTCGAAGATCTTGACATCATCAGCCCGAAAGATTACGGTATCGATGCGCGCCTCAACACTGGTTCGTTTGGTAAGTTCCCACATAAGACGTTTTCCCACATGAGGCCGTGGATTCCAGTTTCCCCCTGAATATTCCAGTTGGGCAAAGGCAAACTTTGAAGCTTCTCCCATAGCAAGTATATGATGAGGTAAAAACAGGAAACCACCCATTGCGCAGATGACACAGATAAAGAATCTGAGATATCTGTAAATAATAGGCCATGGAAACACAGAGATACTGAAACTATAAAACATAATCTTAATTCTCAATTTTAAAAATAACTTTGAGTTCTGACAATCGCAAAGCTGTTCGGTTGAATATGTCCTGCCAGATCCAACCTTAACAGTTTTAGACAAAGCCCTTGTTATTTTTCTTTGTTTGCAAATATTTCAGAGGTTCTGTCTTTTACTACTTTTTCGGTCATTGTATTCCTCCATGGGTTGATTCTAAATCAATCTATTCCCAATCGAAGTACCTCCACCCGTGGTAGCTATTTCATTGTCCATCTACGATACCTCTGGGATTCCAAGATTTCTCCATGTCTTTAGCAGATGTTTGCATAGAGGAATCGACTGTTTATCGGTAAGCTGACTCGCCCAGACAGTATGACCTGTAACATCAACCGTGTGAAACGTATAAAACCAGATAACCTTGCTCGCACCTCTGGGATATCCTGGTCGGTGAAGTTCCCTCATCTTTTTTGGCATAACATAAGAATAGCGGTGTTTTTTATCACTTTTCTTCTGCATCTATCCCAGAAGATGCAGAACGCCGTATCTTGCGAGCCTCCGGCTTTTCTCGAAGGGAAAGTATTAGGGTAGTCAATCGACCAGAATTCTTGCTCCAAACTTGTCTCGATGCATGACTGCAACCTCTGAGACCTTTGTGCCTACATTCTTTGTGTCCTGTGCTAAGCCATTTATGCAGTCATCCACGGCTCCTTTGTATCGACAGAAGTATCTTGTTGAATCCCGCGCCCTTCCTTATTCAACGGAATTGTTAGATACGTTTTTCACATCATTTTTGACTCTTCATCGTCTCATCCCCCAAAATGTTTTTGGAGAAAGTTTTGACGTTGTCGACTTGAGTTTGCGGTATTATGATATAACCCGTTAATCTCTCATGGAACTTAAATCTTATTACCTTGCCGTTCTGGGTTTGTTGACAATGCCTTTTCCATAAGATCTTTTTTAAAATCAATATCGATTTCGTCTGCCTCTTTACTATATCCAATCTTCACTTTTATCACCCCTTGTCTTTTCGCAAGTCTATCGATATCTTAATTTACTTCGGTTGATATTTTGAGATTATCCTGAGCTTTTCTAGAAATGCCTCTGCTACGCTGCTTGATTTTATCAGGACGGATGCCTCGTGGTTCTTCCTGAGTGCACTGTATGTCCAGTTCGTACTTCCCAAAATAGTGATATAGTCATCTATGATCAATATCTTGTTATGGGTAACGCGATCGATGCTGTCGTAATATACAGGAACCTCATTTTTCTTGAGCAACTCATAGGCATTGCTGCTTTTCCTCTCCGTTTTTTTCTTTTTTTTCCCTGTTTCCCAGAACATAATATTTTGATCAAAAATCACACTCACGGTGACACCACGCCGATGAGCGTTAATGAGATCATTTACCAGATTATATTCCCATCCACGATTATACTTAGGATTAATGTCGGCCAGGTACATAACACACACAATAGATTTTTTTGCGGCAATTAATACTTGATGTACCTGTGGATAATAGTCTTCGTCAACGAGAGGTGTGACATCATCGGCAGGCAGACCAAAGGAAGACGCGCTGTAAAAGGCGCACAGAAGAAAAATGACCGTGGTGGAAAATTTAGTTATTATATGTTTCTGGTATTTCATAAAATATCCCAATCCATAGTTTATTGTAAAATTCCCATTGCAAATGAGGGAGCAACATCTTCTATCCGTACCGAAACCATTGAATTTTTGATCGTGTCAGGGCCTTCGAATAAGACCTTGATGTACCGTTCGGAATATCCACATAATTTGTTCGTTTTGGAATCTCTTTCCTTTTCTACGAGCACTTCTGCATAAGCACCTAGAAATTGCTTTTTATAGGAAAAGGCTAAAGTTTTTGCCGTAACATCTAACAGTGTTTTTCTCCGGTTAATAGTTTGAGGTGAGCAATGGTTGTTCATCTTCGCCGCTGGAGTGCTTTCTCGCACGCTAAAAGGGAATATATGCATACGGCTAAAACCCGCTCTCTTGCAGAGGTTAACGGTGTTTTCAAAATGCTCGTCTTGTTCTCCTGGAAAGCCAACTATGATGTCCGTGGTAAATGATGGTATATTAATTTTTGAACGGATGTCATCAAGTATCTCCAGATATTGCGATGAGGTATATCTCCTGTTCATCCTCTTCAGAATAGAATCATCTCCACTTTGTAATGGAATATGAAAGTGAGGGCAGATCTTTTTTGAATGCAACATGAGGTCAATTAAATCATGAGTTATTTCATTTGCTTCAATAGAGCTTAGTCGAAGTCTTTTTAGCCCGGACAAATTACTGAGTGTCTGAATAATATCCAACAAGCGGTAACTTCCCCGGGTGTCCTTGCCATAAGCCCCCAGATGAATACCGGTCAGTATAATCTCTTTAAAACCATTATCAATTAAACGTCTCGCTTCTTCCAGAATGTCCTGCGGTCTTCTGCTCTTGATACTCCCCCGAACGTAAGGGATGATACAATAGGAACAGTACTGGTCACAGCCATCTTCTATCTTCAGGAACGCCCTTGTATGGCCTGCAAATTGGCTTATCTTAAGATGATAAATAGCTTCTTTTTCTAGCCCGGGAATAGATGCATCACCCCCCCATTCCCTTCTTTTTGAAAGGGGGATTCGGGGCACCGTGTCCCTACAGACAATCTCTGCTATTTGTGCTTCTTCAGCCTTAGTAATCACAAAGTCGACACCTTCCAGTTTTTTGACAGCTTCGGCATCTGCCTCTGCATAACAGCCGGTAACAACTACCGTTGCATTAGGGTTTTTACGCTTAACCCTTTTGATGTGTTGCCGTGATTTATCGTCACTGGCTGAAGTGACTGTACAGGTGTTGATTACGTAAAGGTCAGCGGCTTGTTCAGGAACGGTTTCTACAAATCCTTTAGCAGTGAGAGATTCACGGATGGCCTGGGTTTCATATTGATTGACCTTACACCCCAGCGTAATAAAGGCACACGTCTTCATGTTTTGACTGGATTTGCAAGATAGTATCAAATATAAAATACTTGACAAGTATTGCCATCGATGTACACTACTATTGACGAATTAATTGTAAGGGGCTTATCAGCCATGGATAGGCATGAATTTATACGAATGTTTTTTTCATTCGTGGCCGATTAGCTATGCGTGATTCTATCAGACTATACACTTGTTTTAAAGAGAAATTCAGATGATTGTCGGCGTACCCAAAGAAATTAAACCGGATGAATATCGGGTGTCCCTGATTCCTGCCGGTGTGGAGGAGATGCTGAAACACGGGCATACCGTGCTGATAGAAAAGGACGCTGGTTCAGGGAGTGGCATCCCTGACCTGGAATACAAGCGTGCAGGAGCCAAAATTGTTGCAGGGCCTGAAGAAATTTATGAACAGGCGGGGCTTTTAATAAAAGTGAAAGAGCCTCTGCCTAAAGAATATCATCTTCTCAGAAACGACACCACGGTCTTTACGTTTTTTCACTTTGCCGCCTCAAAACAGCTGACGGATGCAATGCTCGGGGCTCGAGTGGTGGCCATTGCCTATGAGACGATCCGTGACGAACATGGTCAACATCCGATCCTGACTCCAATGAGCGAAGTGGCAGGGCGGATGTCCATTCAGGAAGGTGCAAAATATTTGGAAAAACCCATGCATGGGCGCGGGATACTTTTAGGTGGAGTCCCCGGGGTAGCCCCTGCGGAAGTGGTTATTATCGGTGGAGGCATCGTAGGCACTAATGCCGCAAAGGTGGCTGCAGGGCTTGGCGCACGAGTTACTATTCTCGATGTCAATATAGGCCGGTTACGATATCTGGACGACATTATGCCCAAAAACGTTGTCACGATCATGTCGAATACCCAAACTATTCGTGAGAAGGTTCGCGATGCCGATTTGCTCATTGGCGCCGTGCTGATCGAAGGGGCACGGGCGCCACATGTCGTAACAAGAGAATTGGTTCAAGCGATGAAACCTGGTGCAGTAATAATCGACGTAGCCATAGATCAGGGGGGATGTGTAGAAACGAGTAAACCCACAACTCATAGCAATCCCATTTACAAGGAATATGATGTCATCCATTACTGTGTGACCAATATTCCCGGTGCCGTAGCATGCACATCTACCCATGCATTAACCAATGTTACCTTGCCCTACGCCCTGGAGATCGCTGACAAGGGATATGAACGCGCAGCCCGTGAGAATCCTGCCATAGTACGAGGTATTAACATGGTAAAGGGAACACTTACCAATAAGGCTGTTGCTGATGCCTTTGGGATGCCCTATAACGCGTTAGGATAGCGAAAAGAGCATGTACCGAGTGTGCCGAGATACTCTTTTAGCGCCTCTTGCCACGACCTCATCGTATACCCGCTTGCCATAGTATATTTTGAGCAATTTAAAGAAGAATTCTGAGGCACCGTAGCCGCTCGTTTATAATCCCCCGTTTTCACTGGACATACTGATACCTGGTCGCCAGTTAGCTCAAAAATCTTCTTTGCCCATTCGTAACGTGAACATGTTCCTGTGTTTGCCACATGATATATGCCCTGAAGATTCTTTGAAATGATAATCCAGATGGCATACGAAAGATCGGCCGTATAGGTTGAAGTGCCGAACTGATCGGTCACAACGGACACCGAATGGTTCCTGTTTCCCATATCCAGCATGGTGGTTACAAAATTTTTTTTATACTGACCGTAAAGCCAGGAAGTTCTGATAATCGCATATGTGCCGATCGTTTCCTGAATGGCAAGTTCACCCTTATATTTTGACTTGCCGTAGATGGAGAGCGGGTTAGGGTGATCCGTTTCGACATAGGATCCGTTCTTTGTGCCGTCGAATACGTAATCAGTGCTAATATGAATAATCTTTGCACCTGCTTCTTTTCCCGCAATTGCAATATTTTTTGCGCCCGTGGTGTTGACAGCAAAGGCCTCTGCTACGTATGTTTCGCATGCATCCACATTCGTGAATGCGGCGCAGTTAACAATAACGTCTGGCCTCTCCTGAGCTATGAATCTGGACGTATCCAAGCTTTGTGTAATATCCACCTGTGCATGATTTGCACCAATCACAGTGAAAGGAGGAACTGTTGTAAGGGTGAAGCCAGGCAACCGGCTGACCAAGTCTCTGCCAAGCATGCCTTGTGAGCCAAGTACAAGTATTTTCATGCCTGAAGCGTATCGGAGTGCAATTGATAAACTCGTTTGTACTCGCCCTCTTCTGACATCAGGGATTTATGGCTGCCCGCTTCTACAATACATCCGTTTTTCATTACAATAATCCGGTCGCAATGAAGTATGGTGGAAAGTCGGTGGGCAACGATGATGGTTGTTTTCCCGGTAATCAGGTTGTTGAGTGCATCCTGTACCAGTTTTTCAGACTCATAATCAAGGGACGAAGTTGCTTCATCTAAGAGTAAAATTGGCGCATTTTTTAAAATGGCACGGGCAATGGCAATCCGTTGACGTTGCCCCCCTGATAATTTCAGCCCTAATTCACCTACTACAGTATCATATCCTTTGGGGAGATCGATAATATAGTCATGAATATTGGCAGACTTTGCTGCTGAATAAATCTCCTCATCTGAGGCACCCTTTCTTCCGTAAAGGATATTTTCACGAAGACTGCGGTTAAACAGAAATGTTTGTTGGGAAACGATGGCAATTTGTGCCAGAAGGGATTCATGTTTAATTTTCCGTATATCAATCTTGTCAATTTTCACACTGCCTTTGACAGGATCATAGAAACGGGGTATCAAATTGATAAGCGTCGATTTCCCTGCCCCGCTCTTGCCGACAATAGCAACAATTTCTCCTTTGCTTATCGTAAGATTAATATCCTTCAGGATATAGTCTTTGCCATTATCATAAGAAAAACTAACATCATCAAATGAGATGCCTTCATGAATATTTTTCAGGGCAACGGCTTCGGGATGATCTTTTATGGCGGGTTCGATCGCAAATAGTTCAAATACCCTATTGACACCAGCCAGAGACTCTTGCAAACTTGCATACCCCTTTGCCAGTTTCTTGATGGTCGTGATTACCATAAAACCAATGGCAGTAATAAACCCGCCCAGTTCTCCGGGCGTGATTTTCTTTGACATAATCACATACCCACCTAAAATGATCAGGATCGCGAGTCCCAAAGTATAAACAAACTCACTGGTACTTGTGTTAATCGCCTTCGCCTTGGCCAGTTTCATCCTTTTCATGAAAAATCGGTTACTGATTTCATGGATTTCGCGACTCTCTTCGGCCTCCATTTTAAACGCCTTTACAATTCGAATCCCGGCAAACATCTCCCGAAGTGCGTCGGTAAGGTCAGAAAGATGTCGTAAACTACTCTTTCCGTGTTTCTTGATCTTTTTTCCCATAACCAGCACAGGAATGAATATTGCCGGAAAGGCGATGAGGATCAGCAAAGATAGCTTCCAGCTAAAATAAAATGCAAGCGTCAGACCGCAAATCAGCTTTAGCGGTTGAAGCAGGATATCATCAAAAAGCACCGTAAGTCCTGACTGTGTTACCGCGATATCGTTTGTTAATCTGGAAAGGAGATCGCCACTCTTCCTGTTCTCAAAAAAACTCAGCGGCTGAGGAAGTAAATGGTCGCATACCTTGTTCCGGATATCCACGACAACAGCCCACATGACAAGGTTTCTGAAATATTGCTGAAAATAACACGACAGAAAAATAATAGGGGCAAAGATCGCCATGGTCACACCAATGCTGGTGAATGAATTTGTGGCAAGCCTTTGGAGTTTTTCTATAAATGAGAATTTGTGGAATACCTGTTTCTTAAACTGTTTCACAAGAGAAGGTTTTTTATGTGATGGCGCGTCCTGGTCTATGTCGATCTTTGGCAGAGCAACAATTGTATTAGTATTCCCCAAAAGCAGTTTGTCCACGATAGGTTTGATTAATGAAATCTGAATGCCATTTGCTGAAGTATAAATAACCATGCTGAAAATGGCCAGTGCTACATATTTCCAGTAGGGTTTTGCAAATAACAACAATCTGGCACATTCACCAAAAAGACCTGATTTTTTCATGGTTTCCTTTGCAGGGTATAAAGTGAAAAGTTTGGAAAAATTGCTTTGTTTCGGGACGAAGGAATAAACACGGGGCGGTAAATCAGTATTATATTTTGATATCAGGCACGTACTTCTTGTATCACGGAGTGAATGGTATCACATAGCGGTGTGTTTTTCAATAAAAGATTTGTGATAATCTCTGACCCGAACAAGTCAGAAAGGATAAAACCCAATACACGGAATTTGTGAGTCAATCCTGTTAGGGTTAATCTGTGCATAATTTTACCAAAAATTTAAAGATGTCTTTTATGAGATATTATTGGAGTACGGATACCAGAGGAAACGGGAAGACGGGGAAATAAAGGAAAAACAAAAAATAATTAAATTTCCTTGAAAGACTTATAAATCAAAGTAAAATGAAACCGTTGAAAAACAAGGCCGGAAATATTTGAATGATGATTTTGAAATTGTTTCCAATTTTGGCCTTTGGATCGTGGGTTTTCTATAAACGGATGGATTACTTCCCTTAATACAGGGTCTTTTTCTTATAATAAATAAAATACACCATGATAAAAAGGTGGGTGTTTTTCCCTCCAAACAGGCCACTTCAGACGGAGATTGCCAGCAAACTTAAGATATCACCCTTATTAGCCCAGGTGCTTGTCAATCGTGGGGTTGCTGATATTGCATCTGCCAGAAGTTTTCTCCAGCCACAAATATCCTCACTCGGAGACCCATCACTTCTCCCGGACATTGAAAAAGCATCGATTCGCGTTAACCAAGCTATACGAGAGGGAGAAAGAATTGTCATTTATGGGGATTATGATGTTGACGGACTTTCAGCTACGGCGCTTATGTACCGTTGCTTGAAATTGCTGGGAGCACAGGTCAGTTACTATATTCCGGAGAGGCTGGAGGAGGGATACGGTTTAAATGCCGATGCAATTCAAAGACTGAGGAAGGACGGTGCGGACGTTATTCTGACCGTGGATTGCGGTATCAATGCCTGCAGGGAAGCAGATATTGCACGCATGTGCGGTATCGATCTGATCATTACCGATCACCACCGCCCCGGGCAGGAAATGCCCAATGCCTTGGCTGTGGTTAATCCAAAACTGCAGTCCCCAAACCATATTTTCCGGGATCTCTCTGGTGTTGGCATTGCTTTTAAACTGGCATGGGCTATCGGTCAGAATTTTTCTTCGCAGAAAAAGGTGTCTCCTGACTTTAAGGATTTCCTTCTAAGTGCCATGGGGCTGGTGGCATTGGGGACAATTGCGGATGTGGTGCCACTCGTGGGCGAAAATCGTGTTGTTACGAAATATGGATTGCATGCATTACAACACACCGAAATTCCCGGGTTGCGTGCGCTTCTCGATGTAGCAGATCTTTCCAGGATAAACCTTGATGCCTTTCATGTGGGATATCGTCTGGGACCCCGGCTAAATGCCCCGGGCCGCATAGGAAGTGCAGGAATCGTTGTTGAACTTCTGACGACAACCTGCAAGAACCGGGCTACAGAAATTGCCAATTTTTTGGAACAGGAGAATAAGAGAAGACAAGAAATCCAGGTTGATATTCTGGTATCAGCCAGGAAAAAAATCATGCATGAATTAAATTTAGATGAAACGACCGCAATCGTACTGGCGGACCATGCCTGGCACCCCGGAATCATAGGAATTATTGCTTCGAAAATGGTAGAAGAATTTAACCGCCCTACCGTGATGATTGCCGTAGCGGATGACATTGGCCATGGTTCAGCGCGCTCTATTCCCTCGTTCCATATTTTGGAGGCGTTGGAAAGTTGCAGGAACACGTTACTTTCTGTGGGTGGCCATGCACAGGCGGCAGGGCTAAAGATACACCCGGATAATATAGACGAATTTCGTAATATGCTCAATATGGCCACCTCTCAAAGACTTTGCAAAACAGACCTGGTGCGTATCTTGAACATCGATGCAGAAATCACGCTTTCCATGGTATCAAAGGCCGTTGTTGCGGAACTGGGGCGTCTATCCCCTCACGGCGAGGGAAATCCCATTCCCTTATTTGCCGTCACAAATGTAAAAATCGTTGGGCAACCACGCCGTATCGGTTCAAAGGGACAACATCTGAGTTTCTATGTCAAACAGGGAGAAGTTGCTGTCAGGGCTGTTGCCTTTGGCATGGGAGAACAGATAGATAGACTGAAACAAAACGGGAGAACGTGCTCACTGGCCTTTGCGGTAAAAATAAATACCTGGATGGATGGTGAGCAGCTTGAGCTGGAGGTGAAAGACATAAGATTTGATAATGACTAAGGAACGCAATCAATGTTCTAAAAGAATGGCGGCGGACTGTGGAGAAACTAGGACAAGGTACAAAGGGATGTGTTGTTATTGGCAAGATCGATAGCAACACGAAGCAATATTGCGCCAAAGGGGTTTTTGTTGCAAACACTTCACATTTTGGATATTTATCAAAAATGATATAAATTAAAACACGAATACCTTTGCACTTGGGTTTCTAATGATTCGTCCGTACTTCGTTCCCTCCCCCAATAGATTAATTGTAGATGCAGCGTGTATGCTCCGACAAACCATGGTTTCTGACTCTAAAAAATGACTGGCAGCCTAATTATTGTTCTTTTCCAGGCTGGAAAGATACTTTCGTAAATGGTTTAATCTTGCCACGACCGTTCCGGTAAAACCAGAACTTGCCATGCTAAATAGCCCTCTGTGTATCATAAAATCAAGGTGCCTTTCTAAAAAATTCAACAGCCCGTCTGGATTAAACCCGGCTTTTTGTGCATACAAAACACCCTTTACATCGGCATCTTTTTCAAACTCTTCCAGGTGGGTAGTTAAAA
Organism: Candidatus Brocadia sapporoensis; assembly: GCF_001753675.2. Taxonomy (GTDB): domain Bacteria; phylum Planctomycetota; class Brocadiia; order Brocadiales; family Brocadiaceae; genus Brocadia; species Brocadia sapporoensis. Next base: position 68,770 of record NZ_MJUW02000122.1, read on the forward strand.
GTAATGCATTCATGGAGGACTGAAGCTCTTCCTCATGGCGAGAATTGATTTCCATAATCTCGTAGTATAATTTTGAGGCGTGTCTCAGGGATGCATGGGCAACTTCGTGGCCAATAATCCCTGCCACCTCATCTTCCGTTCGTGCAAATATTAATAAACCATAGGTTAGGTATATATGCCCACCCGGGGCGGAAAACGCATTGATTGAAAAGGATTGAAGGATTGTGCAGGTGAAGGGAAGGGTGTTTCTGTCAGATACGGCAACTACCTTTTGTACGATGTTGTTAACAGCTTTATTAAAATCGGGATCGTCTTCCAGGGAAAACTGACGCCGTATATACTCATCCACCTGGTTTCCAAACCCGATCTCTTCAGCATCGCTCATTTCTGCCGGAGTATCTTGGAGTTGCCAATTATCATCGGCTACCAATTGTTTCGTAGAGAAGAAAATAATTACAGGAACGAATATGATAAATAACGTTCTCTTGAATGCTGCCATGGTACAACCCTGCCACAATCAAACCAATTACCCTTTCTTCTTCCTATACGCAAGGCGGAAACTTCTTCGCGAGCGCTCCATTGATCAAGAAAGAGAAGTAAAAGATCTCTCTAAAAAAGAAGCCTTAAAGAGAATACCTTGAGCCAGAGTTTCATATCACTTTCACATATGTTGCCTGAGGCCCTTTTTCACCCATTTCTTCAGCAAAACGCACCTCCATACCAACAACCAGTTGATTAAATTTTTGGTTCTGAACACTATTCTTGTGGAAATAAATCTCGCGATTATCCACGGTGGTAAGGAAACCATAACCCTGGTCCGGAAACAGCGTTTTAATAAGACCATGGAGTGCTTTTGTATGCTGTTTTATATCTCCACGCTGTCTGCTTGCAAAATCCTCCAGCTTACGACGAGCATCTTGAAAGGCGTCTCGTATGGCAAGATAAAGATCTGTGTTTGGATCGAGTTTTATCACAAGTTCTGCACCAGGAACAGTGATATCGATATGCAGGTTGTACAATGATCTATGGGGAAGTGCCTCAACGGTGATCCTGCAGCTTGTAATTCTTCCATAATATTTATCTAACTTCTCTGCATGCTCACGAATATTAGCCTTGATCGGTTCGGTGAGTTCCAAATTTCGCGATGTAATTTGTAATGGCAGTATCACGCGTTATCCTCCTCTGTCTTTTAAAGTGGAGCGGGCGAAGGGAATCGAACCCTCATACCCAGCTTGGGAAGCTGGTATTCTACCACTGAATTACGCCCGCTTTATATTTTTACTGTGTGTAATCTCGACACTTCCAAATCTTGTCCCCACATAGTTTTTGTAGGACATGAAATCGAATGATTTGTCACGGGTAAAGATTGGGTATAACGAAAACCCTGATACGTACCCCGACGCTCAAATTCTCGTATTATTCCATCAGTTATTTCCGTCTTGCTGACCTTCCATACGGGTGAAAGAAGAAAATTGCCATGCGTATCACCCACGAGTCGCTGGACGGTAACATCTGATGGAATACGTTCTAAAAAATCGACAGCTAGTTTGATATACGCATCCCTATCTAAGGTCTGCACTTTACCTTGGAAATATTCTTCAGCCAATACCGTATTTTTGGCGACATACAAATGATGAAGCTTTATGCCCTGTATACCTAAACCTGCTACTGCCTGAGCGGTTTCCATCATCTCTTCTTCCGTCTCGCCGGGTAATCCCAAAATAACATGAACACATATATTGATGCAAGTTTTTTTTGTGCGATGTACGGCATCCAGAAATATCCTGGAGTTATGCCCTCGGTTAATTCGCTCTAAAGTCTTGTCATGAATGGATTGAAGTCCATACTCAATCCATACATGGTATTTTTTTGTATAACCGTCGATAAGGCTTAAAATATCATCGGTGATGCAATCTGGCCTTGTACCGATAGAAATTCCTACAACATCCCTGTCACTGAGCGCCTCTTCATAACAGGATTTTAATGTTTCAATATCAGCATAGGTATTAGTAAAGGACTGGAAATATGCAATAAATTTCTCTGTACCATATCTTCTTTTATGGAACTCTTTACCCCTTTCAATTTGCTCCTTTACAGGAAGAGCATTTCCTTTGACATTAGGGCTAAAACTTTCATTGATGCAGTACGTGCAACCACCTAATCCAGCGCGTCCATCACGGTTAGGACATGTGAAACCAGCATGAAGCGGAATCTTGTGCACCTTATACGAAAAATGTTCCTTCAGATACTCTCGAAAAGGATAAAACCGATGCTTTAAGAGGTATGGTTTTGGTTGAAAAGAGGAAAATGTGTTTTGCATATTTTCACTTTATCACGAATATAAAAAATTATCAAATACAAACTGTCTGAATATGGCAAATGGAACGCACGTTTACCATAAAATTGTCAGGCAACCTGCTTTACTTATATCTTCATCTTATTCATATCCGTCTTGTAGAATCGGTAGGTATTTTTGCCACGCGCCTTGGCAAGGTACATGGCAATGTCGGCTTTTTTAACCAGGTCTTCCGGATTCTCTGCATCGAGCGGATAAAGACTGATGCCGATGCTAATCGTGGCGTGGATTTCGTGGCCCTCAAACCTGAAGGGCTGGTTAAGCGCATCAATAATTTTGCTTGCAACAATGATAGTATTGAGTGCATGAACTAAATCGGGAAGTATGATGGTAAATTCATCACCACCCGTACGGGCAACGGTATCACCCTTACGCACACATTGCACCAGACGCTCCGCAACTCCTTTCAGCAGCAAATCACCAATGTGATGACCTAATGCATCATTAATGGTTTTGAAGTGATCAAGGTCCAGGATCATAATAGCCACCATCGTTTTATGACGCTTTGCCTGAATTAGCGCCACTTTCAAGCGGTCCCGAAATAAATTGCGATTGGGTAAGTTGGTGAGAGTATCATGGTAGGCCATATAGGTAATGAGGGACTCAGAATGTTTGCGTGCAATTGCATTTCCTATGATCTCTGCAGTGATTTGCAACTGCGTAATATCTTCCTCATGCCACGGTTTAATAGCTGCGATGCTGTCAAAGCCAACAAACCCGACCAATTCCTTTGCGGCATTTACGGGTAGAATCAATATCGCCTTGATACCTCTTTTTTCAAATTCCAGCTTTTCAGCAGCAGCCTCAGCAGGCATTTGCGAAACATCTGCAATATGAATTACATTGCCAGTTCTTAAGTTTCCCATAAGCCAGGGAAACATTGACGTAGGAAGATTTTGAAGATGCTGAATTTCAGGCACAACCCCTTCTGCATGCCATTCATTGGTGTTGTCCATAAAGGCGTCATTATCCCGGAACTGAAAAAGGTACGCCCTTCCGGCTGCACTCAACTTGCCAACGTCAGCCAGTGATTTGAAAACGGCATCATTAAAATCTGAAAAGGCGACAAATCTTGAGGAGATGTTGGCAATTGTCTTTTCGAAATCTATCCGGTGCATAAGGGCCTCCTCTGATCGTTTTCGTTTGATGAACTGGCCGATCTGATCACCGACAGAGGTCATTAATTTGAGCAGGTCGTCATCGGCCGGTTGTATCTCATGGCTAAAAAATTCAATTACACCAAGAATATTTTTTCCAGCCATGACAGGGAAACCAAATGCCCCGTGTAACCCTTCTTTGGCCGCGACTGCAGCGCGGGGAAAGTTCGAATCGGAAACAACGTTGGTAATCCAGAGGGGAGTTTTGGCAGTATAAACACTGCCGGGCAATCCAGCGCCAAAGGATAAGGCAATCTGTCTGGTAAGCGCCTTAAATTCCGGAATTTCTACTGATGGTCTATGCCAAATTTCAGAACAACGCAACATATCGGCTTCTTCTTCAACAGTCCAGAGTGCCCCGACATCCCATTCCAGGCTTTCACACAAGGCCTGAAGTATTTTTGGGGTGGCTTCTTTGAACGTGTCCGCCTCTGTTAGCGCGCGGTTTATGGTGTACAAAATGTCCCTTCGCCTTTTCATCCGTTTCTGTTCCGTAACGTCAGACAATATAATCAAAACCCCAACCACCGCCATCTCCGGATTTCGCAAGAGAGAGGCATTCATAAGCAAATGAAATACTTTCACATCATCTGAACGGATACCAAAGGAATACGCCAGACTCACCTCAGCTCCTTGAATAACTTTATTATGTAAAATATCTTTAATGTGAAAATCCTTATAACCCTCGTCCCCGTTTTTTATTTGAACAGGAAAGGCCGTTTCGAAAATTTTGGACACTGGATCGTTGCCACAAAGAGCATGAGCGGCTTTACTGGCACAAATAATCCGGCCATTCATATCGCACGCCACGACACACTCCATTGTTTGCTCGAGGATAGATTGTGACAAGCATACACCGGTGATGATGTCTCCATTTTTTTTAAGTTCGTTTTCATTAACGGTTACGAAGCGCACTTCATTTTCAACCTGACGATCGTTTTTTGTTTTATTCCGATTTCTCATGGTACATCTCGTCACGTGTTGTGAGTAGGATTAAAAATTTATCCCGAAGCGGATTCCGGGATAAATCCAACAGCAGTACTATTTCCATAGTGAGTGTCTTGTACAAACTTCAGGTTCTTTTTTATCAGAGATATACTATATTTTAACGAGAGTCAGATTTATCATTCAACGATTTTTTTTATGCTCACCGAAATATTTTTTTGGGTCATCGTGGAAACGAGTGGGTAATTTTCGCATTTTTATATCTCCGGAAGCATACAGGTCAGAATTTTTAAGCGAAGATATTCTTCATCTCTTAGACCGTAGGCCCGTCGCTGGATAACCCGGATTTTGTTATTCAATCCCTCGACAAAACCCAAAGAAACTTTATTCTCCGGTTTTTTGTATGCAGCAATTCCATCCCAGTGCCTTTCTATCATCTCAGCAAACTTCTCATAGGGTTTAAGCCTCTGTCACGGTAAAGACTTTTTCCAGTTTTCGAAAGAATGTCTTGCCCATCCCTCCGACTTATAATTCCATAGCTGCCCCAAAGACCCTCTCCGTATACACGCAATAATGATCCTCCTCCATCAACCCCTCTTTCACCTTTCTTTATGCCTCACCACAACCTTTTTCTCCAAAGTTTTTACCCACTCATTTCCACGATAATCCTTTTATCAAAGTTCCTAACAATGAAAAAATACATTCAGTTTATCAAGAACTGAGAAACTCGGGCGCTATTGCCACTTAAATTTGTCTGAACTGTTGTAAATACACCATTAATAGTATAACTCCGAAAGTAAAAATAAAGCAGTCTCGATAACGACAAACCTTGGGTGACCTGGGGGGGGGCAAAGTGTATGGTCTTTAGATAAAGACAACCTTACTGCCGAAAGATGAAAAAATACAGAACAAGACAAGTAAGAAAAATGTATATGAAAAAGAGGCTGTAAAAGGGACATGGGAAAAAAGGTTGTGAGGGTGTCTTTCTTGCACAGCTTTTTTCATTTCCGATTTCAAGAAAAGCCCGGCTGTATCATGAGCGTATTTGTCATAATGTTGTCGGGCTTTTTTGTTCCTTCAAAAGAGCCTCCGTAAATGTAATGGCGGGCGTTGATTTGACAAGCGTTAAAGAACTACTGGGGCATAAATCCATAACCATGACTTTAAGATATGCACACCTGGCACCAAGGGACAAGAAAAAAGCGGTTAATATGCTTGATCAAGTGATGAGAACTAACCAAACAGAAGGAAGTTTTTTTCAATTCCCCAGAGTAATTCATAACCGACAAGTCATAAGTCCTTGCAGGATATGGTGGGCGCTAGTGGATTCGAACCACTGATCCCTTGCGTGTGAAGCAAGTGCTCTAGCCGCTGAGCCAAGCGCCCAAATTATGACATGTTATTTTTTTTCCATTTTACGAAAAATTCAGGCTGATTTCCATCCCAAAAACTTTGCTCAATTGGTTGGCTGTCGATCCGTGAATCCTTGATTCAGCATCGCAATCATAGCTTGTGGCTTTGCTTAGGAGTTATTCTTTTTATAAGCAGCACGCAGGAGTAAAATTGTGATAACAAACGAAAGGGTAAACCCGTTTGCCAGCGCAATGATAGGGTCTTTTAAGTGAATTCCGTACGCCAGCCATAAACTGCATCCCACCAGGAGAAGTGTTAACATCATGGGGGAAACGTCATTTAAATTCTTCGTTCTTATGCCACGTATTATTTGAGGGATATACCCTATCGTTGTACAAATTGCAGCAAGTGTGCCCACGATTGACCAAAGCATATTTCTGTTTCTAAAAGGCCTGCTCAAAAGGTATCTAATTTTGTTGGAACTGGAGTACTCTCATGATATGATAAACACTCAAGTAACTTACAGCCCTATTCTTCCGTAATAACGCAGGAGACAGTGGATAGCAAGTAGTGTCTGAACGAAACCACATACTTTTGTCATTTCGACCGAAGGGAGAAATCTTCAAACCCCACAATTTCAATGCTCAAAGGATTTCTCGCGCCGCCCGAAATGACCTGTTTGGTAGTTTTCGTTCAGACACTAATTATAAAGGACACATCTGAATTGCTCATTATATTACCATATTTTTTATAAAATGCATGGGATAATTTAATTGTATAGGAATTTTCATTTTATTTAAACGGGTTACAGGACGGCGCAGGCAAACCCTGCTTGTCAGGGTGATATATTCCAAATCCGTGTGTATATTCAAACACCATGGACAAACAAGTTTGTCCATGCCACCCTGTAACCGAAGGCATAACTTAAACACCCTGAAGGAAAGATTATCAATGGGAATTTGGGATATTGCTGTATTGGTAATTTCGCTCATAATTATGACGGTGGGAATGGCAGGAATTATTGTACCGATAATTCCGAGCACGCCACTTATCTGGGTCGGAGCATTTATCTATGCAATAAGTACTCATTTTGAAAAAGTTACGTGGACAATGTTGTTGTTCTTTGCACTAATGACCATTTTTTCTGTCGTACTGGAAAATCTTGGGAATGTATATGGTGCAAAAAAATTTGGCGCCACGCGGTGGGGAATTCTTGGCTCGGTTATAGGCACCGGTGCCGGATTCTTCTTAGGTGGTCCCGTTGGTTTGATTTTAGGACCCATCGTTGGCACGATTATCTTTGAAGTAATAGGGGGAAAGGATTACAAAGGGGCATTGAAGTCGGGAGTGGGCAACTTTGTCGGTTTTCTCGGCGGGTCCATAGTAAAAATGATCATTGGTCTTGTGATGATTGCTCTCTTTGTGTGGAAGATATTCTTTGGATAAAAGATGATAAATTTCTTGTTCTATTTTAATGAGAAACACCACCTGCACCCTGCAATTGAAATGTCTTGTATTTTTCCAGAAAGACACCTTTTGCACGGAGACGAATCATGAAATTTCTGATTATTGATAATAACCAGGATGACCGTGAGCGGATGAAACAGAATCTTTTAAAAGAGTTTTATGACTTAGAGTTTCTGGAGATTTTTAAACGGGAGGATTTTGATGAGGTTATCGAAAAAGGCAGCTTCGATGCTGTAATTACCGATTATCTCCTAGACTGGACAGACGGATTATGGATTCTCCGGGCGATCAAGGGACAGTTCCCTTATGTGCCGGTAATCATGGTTACTGGTCATGGGAACGAGGAAATAGCCGTAGAAGGAATGAAATCGGGTCTGAGCGACTATATCCTGAAGAGGAAAATGCACGCATTACCAACGGCATTGAAAAAGGGTCTGAGGGATGCCAGTTTTGATGCGGGACAAAATAAATCGGGAAATCATACGAAAGTTTTTTCAAAGCAATATAATGCCACAGAAACTATTTCTGACTATGCTTATTCGGTGCGCGTTGAATCCAACGGTGTCTTCTTATGTGAATACGCAACCGAAGCCTTTGCTTCAATTACCGGATATACCCTTGAAGAAATAGATGGGCATGACGGCTGGTATAGTTTTGTCTGTCCGGAAGATAAATCCGTTTTTCTCAAGCACCGGGATTGTCTTCTTTCTGGCCAATCGAAGACAAGTGAATTTCGCATCATTACAAAAAGTGGTGAAACGCTATGGTTGCGTGATTATGCTCAGCCGGTGTGGGGAGAGGAGCAAGGCCGTGTCATTCATATCTATGGTACAGCACACAATATTACCGACCGCAATCAGATGGAAAGACATATCCGGCTCTATGGAGAAGTCTTAAATAATCTGCAAATAGGCCTGATTGTCTGGCAGTTAGAGAATATCGATGATATAAAAACCTATAAACTTGTTGCCGCTAATACGGCAGCAACCCTATGTACCGGGGTGGCGTTGGGAGATCTTGTCGGAAAGGCCATGACAGAGTGTTTTCCAGACCTCATTGAAACAGAAGTCCCGCAGATGTATGCCGAAGTTGTCCGTTCCGGGAAGGTAAAAAACTTGAAAGAAGATCACTTTTCTGAAAAAGGCAGTATAAAAACGACCTTTTCCGTCAAAGCTTTTCCACTTTCAAATAATTGTGTGGGGATAGCATTCGTGGATATTACTGAAAGCGAGAGGATGCATGAAGAATTAGAAATATTTCAATTACTGTTTTCTGAAATAAGAGATCTCGCATACGTTTGTGATACACAAGGCAATATTATATATGTAAACAAAGTTTTTGAAAAACTTACAGGTCATAAACCTGAAGAATTCTTTGGGAAATCATTTTCATCCCTTTTTGATGCAGAGAACCTGCAAAAAGCAATGGATATTCATAAAAGATCCGTAGCGGGAGAAAGTCTGGAATTTGAACTCAGATTTAAAAAAACGGGAATAGTATGCGAGTACAGGAATTTTCAGATACGGGATAAAAGCGGAAACGTCACGAGAACCATTGGCATTGCCAGAGATATTACGGAACGCAGGAATGCGGAAGAAGCTTTGCGGGAATCTCATAAACGCCTCACTACAATTTTGGATGGACTGAATGCCGTGGTATATGTTGCGGATATGAGGACCTACGAAATCCTGTATACCAATAAATATTTGCAGGATCTTTGCGGGGATACAACCGGCAAAATCTGCTGGGAGACATTTCAGGTGAGTCAGTTAAACCCGTGTAATTTTTGCACCAATCATAAACTTTTAGACGCCAATGGAAATCCAGCAGGTATATACTCCTGGGAATTTCAAAATACCGTTGATGGCCGGTGGTATGCAATTTCTGACAGGGCAATCAGATGGGTAGACGGCCGTATTGTCAGGCTTGAAATAGCAACCGACATCAGCATGCGCAAACAAACCGAAGAGGCGTTGAAAGCCATGAATCATACCCTTCAGGCATTGATTCAAGCCTCGCCGCTGGCTATCATCGCCATTGATCTGCAGGGAAGCGTTACTTTATGGAATCAGGCTGCCGAGCGTATATTCGGTTGGAATCAGCAGGAAGTGGTTGGTTGTCCCCTTCCTATCGTTTCAGAAGAAAAGCAGGAAGAGTTCCGTGCGCTTTGTGAAAGGGTATTACGGGGGGACTCGTTTACCGGCGTAGAGGTGCGTCGGAGGAGGCGCGATGATTCTCCGGTTGACATTAGCTTCTCTACGGCACCGCTGCGGGATGGTCAGGGCAACGTGAATGGCATCGTGGGAGTGGCTGCAGATATTACTCACCTCAAACAAACCCAACTCATCGACGCCCTATTTCACGAGATTGATCAATTTGTACTACGGGGACAATCACCAGATGTTATCTTGCCGTACGTATGCACGCGTCTTACAGAAATATTTGCCTATCCCCTGGTCTGGATCGGTATGAAAGAAACAGATGGTACGGTGAGAATCTCAGCACAAGCCGGTACCCATGGAAATTATCTTAACGATTTCAAGACACGATGGAAAGATCTTCCTGAGCATGAATGCATCATTGGTCTTGCCATTCATACCGGGAAGGCATGCAGTATCATGGATGTAAAAGAATCTGTCTTTCGACGATGCCGGGAACGTGCTCGTCAGTACGGATTGCAATCCTTTTTCACGGCTCCCCTATATTCTGAGGGTAAGGTAATTGGGACACTAAATTTGTATGATCAAAAGACGGATGCATTTGATGCAAAATCAATTCACATGCTGGAAAATCTGGCTGCCCGTATCAGCATCACCTTGTTAGTTGCGAAAGATCAGCAACAATTGCGTCTGCATAGCACTGCAATGGCATCGGTAGCCAATGCCGTATTTATTACCGATAATGAGGGACGCATCACCTGGGTTAACGATGCATTTACCAAGCTGAGTGGATTTACGCCAGACGAGGTCAGCAAACAGACCCCGCGACTATTCAAGTCGGGCAGGCATGATCTCGCATTTTATCAGCAGGTATGGCAGACGATACTTGCAGGAAAGGTTTGGAATGGGGAGGTTATAAATTGCCGAAAGGACGGCAGCCTTTACATCGTGAACCAGACCATTACCCCACTCCTGGACATGAAAGGGAAAGCGCGCCACTTTGTTGCGGTACATGAGGATATTACAGAAAAGAAGGAGGCAGAAAAGCGGATTATTTATATGGCACATTACGACACATTAACAAATCTGCCTAACCGTATTTTATTTAGTGATCGTCTGCGTCAGGAAATGATCCATGCACATCGGAATAAAGGACTGACATCGGTAATATTCCTCGATTTGGACCGGTTTAAAACGATTAATGATACTTTGGGGCATACCTTTGGAGATCTGTTGCTGAAGGCCATTGCGGAACGCCTGAAGAATTGTATACGTGAAGGCGATACGGTGTCACGATTGGGTGGAGACGAATTTATTTTTATTATCTCAGACATTACCCATCCGCAGGACGTCGCTCTTATAGCACAAAAAATTCTCCATGCCCTGTCTGTCGTCTTTCACCTCGATGGGCACGAAGTACATGTGACTTCCAGCATTGGCATTGCCTTCTATCCGCTAGATGCGGACGACATGGACAATCTGATTAAAAAGGCTGACGTTGCCATGTACCATGCCAAAGAGCAGGGCGGGAATTCCTTCAAATTCTACATGGAGGACATGAATATCAATAACCTTGAAAGGTTGATGCTGGAAAATGACCTTCGCAAGGCACAGGCAAACGACGAGTTGACCGTATATTATCAGCCACTGGTTGATCAGAATACGGGTCAAGTTACCAGCCTGGAAGCGTTAATACGCTGGCATCATCCCACTCGGGGAATGCTCTACCCTGATAAATTCATCCCTATTGCCGAGGAAACCGGCCTTATTATTCCTATTGGCGAGTGGGCGCTGAAGACCGCCTGTACTCAAACCAAAGCATGGCACGATGCCGGGTTTTCCGGACTTCGTATTACTGTTAATCTTTCCGTGCGCCAGCTTTCGCAACAGAATCTTGTAAACATGATTACCCGCGTGTTAAAGGAGACAGGTCTTGACCCGAAGTATCTGGAGTTGGAACTCACGGAAGGTATTATTATGCGAAACGATACGGCTGTTCTTGCTGTGCTCCGGGGGTTGAAGTCTCTTGGTATTCTTTTTTCTATCGATGATTTTGGTATCGAATATTCCTCTCTGAGCTATTTGAAGCGCTTCCCTATAGATACCCTCAAGATTGCCCGGTCCTTTGTACAGGACATTACGACAAATCCTGATGATGCGGCAATTGTCACCGCTATCATCGCCGTAGCAAAAAGCCTCAAGATGAGGATTGTTGCTGAGGGTGTCGAAAGCAAAGAACAGGCTGACTTTCTCCGCGGACTCCATTGTAATACTATTCAGGGCTATCTTTACAGCCGTCCTTTATCAGCAGTTGATATAGAGCAGCTCTTGCAAAAAGGCATACCAGGGAATTTCAAATCTCAATAATGCAGTTTCTCAAAATCTCTTTTCTCTGGATAATCACCCTTTGCAAGAAAGAATATGGACATAAAATTACAGAGCGCATCATGCCATATTCTTTATTATTTCATCAGCAAATTCAGAACATTTCACTAATCTGGCGCCCGCCATCTGACGCTCAAGATCGTAAGTCACCGTTTTGTTCCTGATGGTCCTCTCCAGTGCGCTTACAATCATAGCTGCTGGATCGTTCCATCCAAGGTGCTCAAACATCATTACTCCGGACAAAATAACAGAACCCGGATTGACCTTATCCTGTCCTGCATATTTCGGGGCGGTGCCGTGCGTGGCTTCAAAAACAGCAGCCTTATCTCCTATGTTAGCTCCCGGAGCCATACCTAAACCGCCTACCTGGGCGGCACAAGCGTCAGAGATGTAGTCGCCATTGAGATTTGGCGTAGCAATCACATCGTATTCCTCCGGTCTCAGGAGCACCTGCTGGAACATAGCGTCGGCAATCCTGTCTTTTATAACAACTTTACCTTTTGGCGCAACGCCAGCATGCTTCTTGAAGACGTCGTCTTCCGTTATGATGAACCTTGAAAATTCCTCTTTTGCAACCTCGTAACCCCACTCACGAAAGGCGCCTTCGGTAAACTTCATAATATTCCCTTTGTGCATAAGGGTTACACTCTTTAATCCCTTATCGATTGCATATTGTATGGCGCGTCTCACCAGCCTTTTTGAGCCGGCAACACTCATGGGCTTGATACCGATGCCCGAGTCCTTTCGGATCTTTTTCCCCAGTTCTTGTTCAAGGAATGCGATGAGCTTCTTTGCCTCAGGAGACCCTTTTTTGTATTCAATCCCTGCATAAACATCTTCCGTATTTTCCCGGAAAATGACGACATTAAGTTTTTCAGGAGATTTTACCGGACAGGGCACACCTTCAAAATACCGTACCGGGCGGACACAGGCATATAAGTCGAGTTCCTGCCGAAGGGTAACATTAAGACTTCTGATACCACCACCAACCGGTGTGGTAAGTGGTCCCTTAATAGCGACTTTATATTTTTTAATAGCGTTCAGGGTATCCTTGGGAAGCCATTCTCCCCGTTCTTTAAAAGCACATTCTCCTGCAAAGATTTCCTGCCAGCAAATACGTTTTTTTGTCTTGTAGGACTTGCTTACCGCAGCATCAAATACGCGGACGGATGCATTCCAAATGTCGGGACCGGTGCCATCGCCTCTTATGAAAGGGATTACCGGGTTGTTAGGGACTACCAGACGGTTCTTTTCTATTTTTATTACATCGCCATGACCGGAACTGTTCTTCGTTTTAGGCAACTTCTCTACCTCCTTATTGTGTTTGAGATTTTTACCAGTAAGTCTTGTGTCTCCTGATCGTCTGGATTAAGCACAAGGGTTTTCTTTGCTGTTTTCTCAGCTAGTTCATACTGATGCATATTATAATACAGAATACCGAGCAGCTTGTAAGCTGCGATCGATTTTTCGTCTATCTTAAGAGCGAGTTCACATTCGTAGACACCTTTTCCCCAATCCTCATGTTTCAGGTATAGTTTAGCCAAAAGGACATGAATATTTGCAAAGGTATGATTCGGATAAGTTTTCATGAACGTCTGAATGACTTGTTTTGCATCAGCGTATTGGCCTTTATGGAAAAAGGTGTCAGCAAGGTTATACGTATATATGGGATTCTCCGGTTTTAAAGCTACCGCCTTCTGAAATGATTGAATTGCATTATCCGGCATTTTCTCTTTTTGATACATTACGCCAAGATTATTATGGTAATCCGCTACGGATGGGTTAAGTTCGATAAGTTTTTTATAACAGGACATCGATTCTGCGTAGTTTCTCGTGGAGAGATACAGCCTTGCCAGATTTTCCTGATAAACAGGCTCTTTTGGGCTTATTTCTATTGCCTTCTGAAATGCCTGAGTTGCCTCCTCGTACATACCCTTTTTGCTCAGGATAGCCCCGAGATTGTTATAGTAACCAGGTTCCGCCGGCTTCAGCTTTATCGTCTTTCTTACAAAGATGATGGCGTTGTCCAGATCGCCCTTTTGTAAATATGCATTGGCCAACCGGTCGTCTGTACTCAAGTCATCCTGACAGATCAGATATGCCTTGCGGAGTTCTTCGATCGTCTGATCAATATCTCCCTTTTTTGAATACACCATAGCAAGATTGCTGTGGAAAACGGCTTGAAAAGGGTCTGCATCAATTGCCTTTTTGTACCAGGCAATAGCAGCGTCCAGGGTATTCCTGCCGAAGCGGTCTGCCAGAAACTGGTGAATCATGCCAAGATGAAAAAATCCCATGAAATGCTCTGGAATCAGCCGCAAAGTATTATTCGCTTCCACATAAGCCTTTTGTATCCAGGCCTCATCGTTTGTCTTTAACGCAACCTGTATATACGTTCTGCAGAGTTCATCCCGGTAAAAGGTCTCGTATGGATTAAGAAACACGGCATTTTTGATATAATACATTCCTTTTTCTGATACCGTATGCGAGTTTTCTTTGTTGTACTCTATCATTCTTCGCCCATGCTCAAAACAGATATCCGCCTGATAAACCCGGAGAATAAAGATTGCTGCAAATCCTGTAGCTATAAGTGCCAATCCGCAACCCAGCCATCTGCATACAACACGAATGGGAGAAGTTGGGTGCTTGGGAGATTGAGCATATCCGGGCATTTTTCTGTTTCGTCCCCCTGGTTTTCCAATTGCCGGATTTCTTTCAGTCGTTATGTTGCAGGCGCAGGCCTTTCCTGCTCCTTCAGTTTCATTAAGTTTTACTACTGAGATACAAAGCCCCATCATTACCCAGAAGAGAGCGACAATCGGGGTGTTTCCAAAACTGAATTGATTTTGGATCAGATAGCATCCCAGTCCTGCCAGGAGTCCCAGGATAAGCAATTTGTATTGGGTATGGATTCTTTGATAATTTTTACTCATATACCTGCCAAAAGCCAGGAGCAGCCATAGGTAAGTACCAAGGCCAAAGATTCCCCGGGTGACCGCAGTATCGAGGATGTCATTATGAATCCTGTCCTGCCTGGGAAATTGGAAACCGCCGTCATTTTCCTGTATGCAAAATACCTTGGCTAAATATTTCTGGTAAACAATTCCGATGGTATCTGGTCCGATGCCTAAAGCAGGGTAATCTTTTATAATACCGATTGCAGTTAAATATTGGAACACGCGTGAAAATGTAGAATCACTAACAGGGAATATTTTTGCGATCCAGGGTCTTTCGCAGGGTTCCGTTTTGTCTGCAATGGAATTTTCGACCGAAAATTCTGTTCTCCTTGCGTTTTTTTCTCCAAAATGCTCGATAAAACGGTGAACTCCTGATGTTTCAGGTTTCACATTAAAAAACAAGCCAATAAGTACAAAAGAAATTACCAAAATAATAAACGGGTATTTTTCTGTAAAAGTCCTTCTGGAGAGAATGATGAAAAGCGGCACCAGACCACCAAACAGTGCGATAAAGCATGCGCGGGTATTCGTAAGCCAGAATGCGGTATAAATAATCATAGAAAACAGATAAAAAATTAATGCGATATAATAATGGTTTTTTGATTTGGCAGAGGTTCTTTTTAGTAAAAATTTGCTAAAAAAAAGAACTACGGCTAATGGTAAAACCATCACAAGGTAGGCTGCAAAAAAGACCGGATTTCCAAAGGTAGAGAATACCCGTCTTGCCTCAAAGCTGCTCCACTTGAACGTGTCGTATCCAAGATGTTGCGCAATTCCATAAAACGATGAGATAAGAGCGGCGGTAAGAATTGATATAACGAGAAGGTAAACCCTTCTCTTTGTGGTGATAAAAGTAACGGTGGCGTAAAAAAGAAAGAGATAGCATGCCGTAGAGGTTAAACCCTCAAATCGTTTATACGTGCCAAAAAGGCTCATGAGGGGATTTATTGACAGGATCGATGAGATGATAAAACTACCGAAGTAAGCAAGAATGGGTATATCTATTGACGTTCGTGAAAAAGTAAAATCGTGCTTACATGCTACGAAAATGATCCATAATGCCAAAATTATCGCCGTTAATAGATATAAGACCGTTACCTTGCTGAGATCAAAGACGCTGTAAAGTCGTATATCAAAAAAAAGAGGAACGATTACAACGATTGCGATTAAAAAGCCGATGAGTAATTTCTCACAATACTGCGAAATAATTCCAAAAGTATTTTTTATTGAATCATTCATTATTTAGAGTAAAATCTAAACGAACATTTTTATCAGCACCAGAAGAAGTTCCCTTCTTAAGATTTTGATTTTTTCAAAGTAATGTGAAGATTGCTATTAATACGACATCTGCAGTTGCCGGAGGTGGTGTTACCTACATAAAAAATCTGTTAGTGTATTTATCAAAACTCGATACTCCTCATCACTATCTTATCCTGACAACGCATGCCGGGAAAGAGATCTTTTCCTTTCCACATCCTCGTTTCACCTTTATGTCATTTCAACTGCCTTCAAAAGGCCCCCTGTTACGTCTCTGCTGGGAGCAGATATATTTACCCCTTTTCCTCAAGAGGAACAACGTCCATATCCTTTTTTCACCGGCAAATGTATGCCCTCTTTTCGCCAAATCCTCAAACGTAGTTATGATACAGAACATCGAGCCGTTTAGCAATAGGGTATCTGGAAACCGCAGTTTCGTGCAGCGCGTACGGTTGAAGTTCCTGAAGCTGTTAACGACCGCGTCGATACAAAAGGCTCAGACTACGATTTTTCCATCAACAAAAGCCCGCACGGATATTGAAAAATCTGGGATCAGGGTGAAACATGCGGAGGTTGTTTACCACGGTATTAACAAGGAAATATTTCATCCCATTCGCGGGGATGATAAGATGCTTCTATTTAAGAAAAAACATCAGTTAGGCACCTTTATCCTCTTCGTATCCAACATTCAGAGATATAAAAATTTTTTCGAACTGATCAATGCTTTTGTCTTGCTGCGGGATAAAATAGATAACAGCATACAGCTTGTTTTTGCAGGAACCTGCTTCGACAGAGAATACTATTACGAGATGAAGTCTTTTATCATGCGGGAAAGATATGAAAACCGGATTCTCTTTTTAGGGAGCATTCCCTACGAAGAGCTGTCCTATTTATACTCTGCCTGTAAATTGTTTGTATATCCTTCAACGTGCGAATCGTTTGGAATGACTTTGGTAGAGGCAATGGCCTGTGGCGCGCCGGTTCTTGCTTCGGACAGAGAGCCAATGCCGGAAATTTGCGCAGATGCAGCCCTTTATTTTGATCCCATGAATCCGGTTGCCATCGCTGATATGATCATGAAGGCGCTGAAGAATCCTGACTTGGTCTCTGCATTGGCTCGGAATTCATTGAAACGGGCAACCGATTTTTCCTGGGAAAACACGGCAAGAGATACGTTGAAAATTTTTACCAGGATCTCATAACGCAGCAAAGCCTCAACCAAATCCCCACTATCGTTCGACTGATCCTTCGGCAGTCTCAGGATGTTGCGCCGTGCATGGTGAGCCTGTCGAACCATCACGACAAAATCTAGTGTGCAATGGGGGGTGTAAAAAACTTACAAAAAAAGTTTCTACACGGTAATACTATAAGCATAATATAATCTTTTGACAATACGACTCAAGTAAAACTGGATAAGGGGGTATGAAAGATTGGCAAATACCCATATTTCTTGAAAGGGGAGTGAGATCCAAATGGCATTGGCTCAAAGAGGTCATGCAATGGTTGTTCCTCCATCGTCTAAAACCAAGATCGCCAAGCTCAGGAAAGAGCACCGATAGGCAATCGTTTGAGCATACGAATTTGCGACGGTTGCTATAATAAGTTGTATGGAGGAGATTCCAGGACGGACTTGTTTAAATCTATAGATGATATCAATTGAATTTATCGTTGGTTGAAATGAGATGCTTTTTTTGGCAGTACTACGAAGTGAAGGCCGCATGGTACAGATTGCCGTACCGGGCGTTTGAAAAAACGCCCCGAGCATTTGTATGGTGGCCGTTCAGATCTGGCTCAGGACTTGCCTTTAAAATTCACCGATATTTGCGGAAACGTGGGAATAAACACATATCTTTGCCTTCCTGTTCCTTGTTTTTCGGAAACCAGATCACGATCTTTTGATAAACTAAACAAATATTGGATAAGTGCGTCTAATTGGCTGTCAGTAAACTTGTCAAAGGCAGGCATCTTATTCCGGGTTCCGTAGAATTTTGGATCCGCCGGGTTCCTGATAAACTCCTTTAACCACGTCTCAGATAAATACTCCGTCAGGTTGGGTGCCATCTTTTTCAGATCTTTATTGCCCATGGGATGACACACAACGCAATTTCCTTTTAATACAAGTTCTTTTCCTCTCTCAACTCGTTCGGCATTCTGATTGATCAAGCCTGCTGACTGGCTTAACAGGAATTCCGCCATATCCAGGAGCGATTCATCCGGGAGTTTTACGGGAGGCATCATCCCTGATTCCTTGAAATATTTTTTATCCTTGGGATTTTTCAACAACCCCACAATCCATTCTCTCGATCCAAAATTCGTAAAATCAGGCCCGTTTTCACCACCTTCACCCCTGAGCATGTGGCAACCATTACAGCTTTCTTTAAATATCTTCTCGCCAAGGGTAATGGGATCATGAAGGAAAATCGACAGTGCTCCAGTTGGAGGAATTCCTTTGTCCGCCAATTTTATCGCTCTTGCAGCCTGTTTCTCTGCCTCTTCGCGCTGCTGGATGATATGGATATCCTTGCTGTCATGATGCATGGCGAGTAAGGTCAAAACAACAGCACCGGCCCATCCTGAAAATATCGCAACAAAAAAAGGTATCCTTTTTGATGGATACCGGGAGATGTTTCTATCGATAAAGGGCAGTACAATTAAAAAAGCCAACGCAAGGGTAGGAATAATCACGGTACCAACAATGAGATAGTTCCCCTGGCAATATTTTAATAGCTCAAACAGGAACAAAAAATACCATTCAGGCCTCGCAAGATAATTGGATGCAGGGTCTGCTGGCGCTTGCAGCTCGGCGCCTCCCGTCCAAAAGACAATTCCGGCAAGGACCGCGTATATGCCTAGCGCAAATACAACATCTTTGAATATCTGATCCGGCCAAAATGGGTCAACGTGATTTCTGATCACGTCTTCTTTCATTTTCCAATACGGGGTTACACCGTGTTTACGAAAAAGTGCTATATGGATGAAGAGGAAAAAAATAAGGGAGAGGGGTAATAAGAATACATGAAGGGTGTAAAAACGGGTAATGGTAAAGTTTCCATAATCAGAGCCACCCTGATGCAATATTTTGATGTACTTTCCAATGAGTGGAACCGTGCCCATGATATTGGTGGCAACCTGCGTTGCCCAATATCCCTTTTGATCCCAGGGCAAAAGATAGCCTGTGAGACCAAAACCAGCCAGGAATAAAAGCAGGATAACACCGGAAATCCAATTCAGCTCACGGGGTTTTTTATAGGCGCCAAAGATAAAAACTTGGAACATATGCGCAATGGCCACAACCATCATGGCGCTCGAGCCGAAATGGTGCAGGCCGCGCACAAACCATCCGAACGATGCCTTATGCTGAAGATAATAGACACTCCCCCATGCGGCCGTCGAGGATGGAGAATAATAACTTGCCATGAAAATACCGGTAGCAGCTTGCAATATGAAAAGGAATACCAATCCACTTCCGAAAATATATGACCATTTGGCCCCACCATGCACCGGCTCATCCAGCATTACTTTCAATAGTTTGCTGAGTCCAGTTCTGTCTTCTATCCATTCACCTAACTTATTTGCCATAGATCAGAATTACCTTTTTTTATATCAATTTGTTATAATTTACTAAGACGCTATTATTTTGAATTTTCGTGTCGTAACTGTAAAGGCCGCGCGGCGGGGGCCCTGATATTACCTTGCCGCTCATGTCAAAAACACCTCCGTGGCAAGGGCACAGGAATTGTTTTTCTTCTTCTCCCCAGTTGATACCACAGCCAAGATGCGGGCAATTTACAGAAAATACGTTTATAGAATTATCTTCCTTTCGCAGCACCCAAACAGACCCCATAACCAATCCTTCAAAAACATTCCATGCATCCATTTTTGAAGAGGTAACATTTATTTTTTTCGGAACACCTACGGGGAAGTCTTCCAGTTTGCCAAGGTTAATAAAATCCTCAGTTCCATATACCGTTTCTTTCAGCAAGGGGTGTATCCCCAATCCAACCAAGGGTGCTGCAATACCCGCTGCCAAAATCCCTCCCAAGCTATGTGATGCAATTTTCAGGAATCTTCTTCTGTTGTTTTCCACCGTTTACCTCTTTTTCACTTCCGTTGGAACATTCGTTAAAATCTGCTTACCGGTTAAATTACTATTCATCCTTACTTTCGGTTCCCGGTATTGAATTAAAAAGAGAAATTATATAGATATTTTCTGTAAAAATAAAGGGGATTTTCAAAAATCTTAAAGTTAAAAATAGCCGTAATAATATTTTTGTGATAATTAAGTTAACGACAGATCAAAGGTAATCTCTACCTCATTTTTCACCTTGAGAGTTCCCAAAAAAGCCTTATAGGGTTTTATTCCATAGTCTTTTTGGGACAGTGCCACTTTTCCCTTGAGATCTTTTCCGGTGGTAGTTCTTGCATGAAACTCTACGGGACGTGTTACCCCGTGCAAGGTCAAATCTCCTTTCACGAGATAAGCGCCATCCTTTTCCTGTATATCCGTAGAACGGAAGTTAATGACCGGGTGCTTATCCGTGTGGAGCACTTCTTTGCACGTGGCTTCTTCAATATCTGTCTTGTCCTTTTCCTTCAGCATATCATACCGGTGTAGTCCGTCTTTCATAGCACATATTACTTTCAATGAACAAGCCTGAATTGTCGCTTCCACAGTTGATACGTGAATGCCTTCGGCCGGGACAGATAATTTAACTTGAAAATCAGTCACCTCAATCAGCAGATCGTGAGCAACTGCACTAAGAAAGCCCTCTTTGAATGTATAAACATGTAACTTTCCGGAACTCGCATTTACCTGATAGGTTCCCTCCGGTATTCTCATAGTTTCTCCCCGTTTTGACCAGATGATTATATCCTATAACGCAGCATAGCCGCCCAAATCTCCCTCTTATGGGGCAAAAAGTGGTGTAAAAGACTTACTAAAAAGTTTTACACGATGATGTTATATCCGTCTTTTAAAAGAATTTCCGATAGTATTCCAATTTTTTCCCACAATGTCAACCTGCAAAAATAATATCGATTGAGTTAACGCCTGTCCGAAAAGCGACATCCAGTTATGTACCTTTCTATCAGAAATCTTCCGCCTTTTGACAGCATTACAAGACTGCACAAGAGACTATTGTCGTGTTATCTTGTAAAATTTTTAGCAGGCTTTATTACAACCCCCGCAGTTTCTCCGTTTTTAATGAAGATTCAAAAGGGTTGTCTGTTCTTTTTTTAAGGAGAATTGGTTGCGGCTTTGCGGCGTTACGTCGTTTTCAAACAAGAACGGTTATTTACCATGGGTTTTTTGATTGATTGTCTGCACCTTTTTTGTTTCAATTTTCGTGTTAACATATGAGCACATTCTTAAAATTTTTACTTAGCCTATGCGTAACATAAGGCTTCTGATAGAATACGAAGGTACGCAATATGCGGGCTGGCAATGGCAGAAGAATCAGAAAACCATCCAGGAAACCCTTTCAAAGGCGGTAGAGCGCGTCGTTCAGGAACCGGTTAAAATGTATGGTTCCAGCCGGACGGATTCAGGGGTACATGCCTTAGGTCAGGTGGCTAATTTTAAAACCACCTCGGCTATTCCACCAGAACAACTGATTCGTGCCATAAATTTTTATCTCCCCCATGACATTACCGTAAAAGATGCGGCGGATGTTATGGAGTCTTTTCACGCCCGATACGATGCACAATCAAAGATTTATCGATATACGCTTCTTAACGACTGGATAAGAACCTCGCTCAATCGCAATTTTTGCCATGTATGCGGCCTTTTGCTCAATACAGACAAGATGCTCGATGCCGCTCAATACCTCATCGGCACTCATGATTTTACCTCCTTTACCACGAGGGCACTTCAGGAAAGGAACCGGATACGTACGATAAAAAGGTTAGAGATTGCGAAAGAGGGGAAATATATCCTCTTTACTGTCGAGGCTGACGGATTTCTGTATAATATGGTAAGGACCATGGTAGGCACTCTTATCGAGGTAGGAAGGGGGAAGATTATGACAGAAAACGTCAGGGATATTTTAGCTGCAAGAAACAGGAACCTCGCGGGCCCTACGGCCCCCGCAAAGGGCCTGTGCCTCATAGAAGTGAAATATTAATAGGGCACACAAAGAGAGCCTCTGTTACAAATAATGTTACGTAGCCGGCAATATCCTGAGCTAATTGCAATACAAAACATTCGTTAAGACAAAGATTTCTTGTCGCATCTACGAAAAAGGACCGGCGCCGGGTAAAAAACTATGAAGGGTCAATCCCAGTCCGGACTGAGAAACAAAAAATATTACGCGAAATTTTCTGCTATTCGTTGGGAATATCAAATCACGGAAGCTCGTGCGGGATGCCGTGGGGTTATTTCGCTGCTATGCTCAATTTCCATCCGAAACCGCAGCATTACCTGAAATGCTTGCCGTGGTTGGCGGTCTGATCAGTAGCCATTCTGGCAGGAAGGGCTTCCTGGTGTCATGATGACGGATACCCGCCGTTTTGGTATCCCTATTATTACCCGCAGGACGACACTCCGAAAAAAATTGATTACGACCGACCGGCGTATGTAGCAAGTGTTCTGGAAAAGGTTGCGGCAGCCCTTGCGGGTTGCAGGCATGAAGGTGAGTAACCGTTTAACTTACCCCGACTTCACATGTTTCATGTTGTGGAAGATTTGCCGGGGTTTTCCTTCCCCGTAACATCTCTAAAAAACCCTCAATCCGCGTGGAAAATTGACCTGGCATATAATTGTGATCATCGACACAATCACCGTCGAGACTGAGAAGCGGGTATCCAATCCTGTTCAACTCTCTTTTTAGCGTAGGCACAGCGGCGTTGTTTCGTCTGCAGCCCCAGGATGAGAATACCACGATACCATCGACCTGATACTCCCTGGCAAGCTTCTTCGTCACCTCAATACGCCGCTCCAGTGGACCATTATAATGATTGGTGATAAGTTTCTTTGCAAGACTTTCATAGGGTTTTTTTGGATCGAGCTTATCCCAGTACACGCTATTGGTTTCCTCAAAAACAATCCTGACCCCCTGTTCTTCCTCTAATTTTGTCAGGAAATCGATTTTGAAATAAGGTTTTAATTCTAACCAGAGGATTTTGATTATATCTTTTTCAGCGACAGGGTTTCTATTCTTCTTTTTTTCTTCGATTTTTTCTCGTAATTCGGTAGCAAGGGCAGAGAAAAATTCTACAGATAATTTGGAGCCAATTAACAAATATGCCGGAAACATGAACCCTAATGCCTTGCTGCCAGGAAGGGGACAAAATGAATCTTTTCTCAATGCATTGATTTCAAGCATCTTCTCCCGCACCTGATTTGAGTAATCAATGGCCTCTTCAAACGCGGCTTGTTCCATCTTTCTTCCCGTAATCTCCTCAAGGCGATGAACAAAATCTTCAAGCTGTTTCGCAAGATACTGAACAGAATAATCGTCTGCCTCGTAGGGAACATCAATGACAATGGTCTCTTTTCCCGTTACCGACTCGCATATCTTCATTGTCTTGGTGTTGTTATCGCAGAGCGTTGTCGTGGCAGCCTGGAGGATGTTCTTGGGAAAGAGATTTCTGAATGTATGTCCGATTGCGGAACGGTGAAAGGTGCAAATATCCGTGGGAACCCCGTACGATTCAGCCTCCATGAGCCCCCGGGAGCTTTGCCCGATACTTGCAAAAAGCGCTGCGCCGATTTCCAGACAAAACGGATACAGCCCCATAGCAAACAGGATTTCGGAAGGAATAAACATGGTTGTCCAAACAGTTCGTTTCGGGTTGGCATACACGTTGTGGAGATGCTTTACACCGACACGAGACTGAACGCGCAGGGAAACCAGCTCCTTCTTTTTATTGCCTCGGCAGAAGAAATAATATATTCGCAGAAACCGTAAAAGCTCACGAAACAATAGTGGAGAAAAACGACGGCGTATTGGTTCAATCCACTCCTTATATTTACGAATTGATAGCATGTTTTCCTTATTCTTTCCTGGAAGTACGGGTTAATTGTTCAAGAAATGCTTCCACCCTGGTTTTAATCTGACCTTCGCTGCTCAGGCTATAATCACAAGTGAGATGAAGAAGAGGGATATTTTTCTCATGGAACGTCTTTTTTATGATAGGATAATCTAAAAGGTTATGATCACAAAATTTGAGCGTGTGATAAATTGCCCCATGAATTGATTTCTCCTGCATTGTGGTCAGCACATTGTTCATCCTGTCGAAGATATTAACCATCCTTGAACACGGAGATCGCAAG
Organism: Candidatus Brocadia sapporoensis; assembly: GCF_001753675.2. Classification (GTDB taxonomy): domain Bacteria; phylum Planctomycetota; class Brocadiia; order Brocadiales; family Brocadiaceae; genus Brocadia; species Brocadia sapporoensis. Next base: position 93,078 of record NZ_MJUW02000122.1, read on the forward strand.
ATATATCTCCTGGCAATTGACAGGATGGGATCATCGCTGATATGGATTTGGGCATCGAAGTAACGGCTGCCATTGCATAGATCCTCTGCAATTACCTTTGAGCCAGCATCTTCGATAATTTTCATAATCTTTTCATTTTCCATAATACTTCCCCAGATGAAAAGCCTGGGTACATTTCGTGTATCACATATGCCTTCCCTTTGCTTCATCAGATGGGTTAAATAGGACTGGAATTTTTCTGGCACAGCGTTAACACCCTTTTTTAACAGGGAAAAGATCTCGTAGCCAGATTGTCCAAGATACCCACTCCAGTACTTTTGCAAAAACATCCTGACCTTTTCCCGCACCGCATTATACAAGGTAATGCTCTGGTTAATATCGTCCGGATTAATTTTAAGCGCGAAAAAAGTTTCTAGTTTTTCCTTAAAGTTTTTGAGCAGATTCGCATAATAAAAAACCGCGGCGTCATCGGTATTTTTTGGAATATCCAGGATATAGTTAAATGACTTTTTCCCATTATCCAGCTTTACCCATGCGTCATACAGCCGCCGCATACCGTCACACGAATTGACAAATACCATTCCTTTAAAATCTTCCAGCTTACCATGGATTTTTTGATCAGCCACGGCTTTGATATAAGAGCAGATATTGCTGCACAGCATTTCATTTGCAGCACTCGATTCCTGCTCTGAACCCTTGATTCTGACCGGATGGAATCCGGCGGCGCGAATAAGTTCCACTGGAGTGTAGGAGCAGAAATACCCGATTTTCGGCAAGGTGTGGTCATCTGCGGAAAATTCTGTTACGAAAGCATCATCCCTTGTGCTTCCCAAGACAGAAACGGACATCGATGCCGGCGTATGGATCTTTGCCTGCGTCTTTTCCAGGGCAATCAATGCCGCCCCAAGCGCTCCATTGATTTGTGGTTCTTCTGAAATCTTGATTTTACAACCCAGATTCTTTTCCAGCTCTGCTACAACACCGATATTCTTTGCCACACCACCGGTCATGACAATCTCTTCCTCCAGCCCAATCCTCTTGAGCTGTGCCGTGATACGTTTGGCAATTGAGATATGTAAACCTCTGCAAATGTCTGCTGTTCTGTGATCTGCGCCAATCAGGGATACCACTTCAGATTCTGCAAATACCGTGCATAGGCTACTGACAGAAACACTCTCCTTTCCATTCAGTGAAATCGGACCCATTTCTTCCAGGTCGATCTCCAGGGTTCTGGCCATAACCTCAAGAAACCGGCCCGTACCGGCAGCACACTTGTCGTTCATAACAAAGTCGAGAACATTTCCATTCGCATCGACTTTAATGACCTTGCTATCTTGTCCGCCAATGTCAATGATCGTTCTCGCCTTGGGGAAGTAATAATTTGCTCCCTTGGCATGACAGGTTATCTCTGTTACCACTTCATTGGCAAACGGCACCTTGATGCGCCCGTATCCGGTAGCGACGATATAGTTGATGTCGCGCTCAGAAAGTTTCTGTTCCGTAAGTATCTGCTGAAAAATTTTATCCGCAGCCTTTTTACTGCTGGCGCCAGTTGGTATGATGATTGATAAAAGAATTTCTTTCTTCTCGTTTATCAGAACGCCATTGGTTGACATAGAACCAATATCAATTCCTATCGTGTACATTCTCAAAAATCTCCTTTTGGTATTTTAGCCGGACATAGACTCAAATATCGTAGTATTCTATCTTCATAAAATCTGGAAAACAATAAGAATCAGGGTGACAATTCGAATTCTAAGAATTTTACGGTTGCTGGTACCGCCCCTGCTGGTATGATAAAAGTGATTGTCTCTTACCGTTGGTTTTTGTATGGAAGATGCTTGTTTTATAGATACCTACTCAGGATCAGGTTTTGGTGGAATCATGCTCATCCAGATATTAAACACAAACAGGCCAACAGATACCACGAGCATACCTGCAAAAATTTCTGCAAGTGGATGGATCGTCCGGAAGCACACCAGTCCCACTAGACCAACGTTTGCAAGATAGAATTGAAGGGTGCCTATTTGAGGGTAAGCTAGCGGTGTTCCTGAAAATCTTGGCAAAATGTGATATCCAACGCCAAAGATCATCATCGACATCCACCCAAGAAGGTTGAGATGGACATGGCTGAAGAGTAATTGTGCCGGATAGCTTCTCATAGAAATCATGATGATGCCGAGGATAACAGCAATGAAAAAGTAAATCAGGCTTGCGCGCACAAAATTCTTTGATAGAGGGCTCATAGATCTAAAATCTCCTTAGCAAATAAAATCATAATACCAAAAAAACTCAATAATACGTCAAAAAGATTAAAATATAGAAAAAATATAAATTGTCAACCAAAAAATTATCGGATAAGAGCATGACAAGTCCCTGACCCGCTACGTTTTTTATAACTGATCAGGTGCATGATAATTTCAGGGATTTGTGTTGACTTAAAAGTTGATTATTTTAATAATATGCCTTCGCTAAAAATATTAAAAAATCATTAATTGATACAGCGATGATGGGAATGGCAAAAGACGACAAGCCATACCGAAGGGTATGAATATTCTGTCGATTTGGTAAATTCACAAACTAGTGCAAAGGAGATATTGTGGAACAGTTTATTAGCAGAACAGAGAAGATAAAAGATGGCAGTATTATTTTAGAAGAGGGTAGCTGGGCCTATTACGCTTATGTTTTACAATCCGGCAGAGCCAAGGTCTGGAAAAATGTCAATAATAAACAGGTACTTGTTGGCACTTTAAAAACAGGCGATATTTTCGGGGAGATGAGTTTTTTCGGTATGGCAAAACGAACCGCCTCTGTGACAGCAGATGGCGATGTGGTTGTAGGAATGATCACCAAAGATACCTTTATGGAAGCCATTAATAAACTCTCTCCGGAAGCACGCGGCAAACTTGACAAAATGACACAGGATTTTTTTTATCTCAGTGATGTCTATAGCCGGTTAACGAACTGTTTGCATGAGATCCTGACGATCAAAGGGCGGATGATTGATCCCAAGCTCTTTGAAAAAGAGGTTGAGAAAATGCCGGATATCCTGCGGAAGGTCGTAGGCCTGATGATTGAGCGTTTTGTTTCTGCTATGGATGGCAGCATAAAACTCGTGACACAACTGGAAGAAGCCTCCAAACCGATTGATTCATTATCTACAACACTGATTCAAAAATGCAAATGAGTATGAAGGAAGAAAAAGCAAGTCTACCGTACTCGTAAAAAACTATTCTGCGAAAATAAAAGATTTTGTATCCATGCCGTATTTAAAAAATGGCAACGGTTACGTCTTCCGAAACTCCATGATATTGCCTTTTGTTTCCCAACAACAGACAGTTTATAGCAGGGAGGGAAGAGTCCTCTACGAAAGGGAAATATCATGGCTAGTCCTGAAAGGATAAAAGGAATTCGGGTGACCTGCATATTTCTATTTTAGCAATACCTTCGGATCGTAAAAATTTCGGGAAATAAGCAAAACAGGCTGTCTGAGAATGCCGGCAAAACACACCTTTCTGGACAGCCTGTTTGTCTTCCTCCGCCATAATATTGAAGTAATTTGGGTTTTAAGAGAGTGAAACCCAACGATTTTTCATCTGCACCTGACTTTTCCCAGAAGGAGAATTACAAAGCCCCAGGTTTCTACCGCAAACGGAAGGGGGATAAAATTCCTATTTGTTGAATTGGGGATTCGGCGATTCTTTCACGTGTATTTCGTGAATTGTACAAGATTGAAATTCTTTAACGTAAACGTAGGCCTAACCTTAAAAAACGGGGGATGGGAATGGAAGATCATACTGTTAAATTTCCAATGAAAATGGCGAAGCGGATTGTTCTGTTCTGCGATCTCCGGAATTCAACGGATATATTAATGGATTTTGGGCAAGGTGTCTACAGTGGCATCGAAGGTTCCGGAGAAAAAGTCTTTACCTATGCAGATTTTATCATGGATGTCCACGAAACATCCTATAAAGAACTCTATCTAGGACATGAAAACACCTATGCGGAAATCTATGGTGACGGTGTTATGGGAATCTTCCCGGAAGACAATGCAAAATACATTTTAGAAAATATATACCGGCTAACAAAACGGATGCGTAATTATAACGACTCCCAAGGGGTGGGTGTCTTGAAACCCAGAATCGATATCGGCTTCGGTATTACGGTTGGAGATGTTTCATTTGTCTATTATCCATTGGACAAACGCAACCATCCCGTAGGCCGGTGTGTTCATGAGGCCGCAAGGATTGAAGGGTTATCCCGCCTGTATGATGCCAGGGTTTTGATTTCTGACCGTTTTTTTAAATTTGCCGAAAACTACATATCCACCGACCAAAGATTCTCCTATCGTTTTATAGACCGGATTATATTAAAGGGTTTTAGAGAACCCATCACCTTGTTTGAAATTCTTATCGACAACGACCCCAGATTTGAGACGAAAAAAAACTCTCAGAAAGAATATTCGGAGGCGTATTCGAGGTATTGCAGAAAAGAATGGACAACAGCAGCGGAACTCTTTCAAAAAATTTACCAGGAATATGGATTAGGGATAGGATTGGTGATGGCAAAAAGGTGTGATATCCTCTCAAAAAGCCCGCCGAGCCTGGATTGGAATGGAATATGGAAAATGAAAGACAAATAACTGCATTGCAAAGGTATTTTTCGGGACCGGTATCAGATGAAATACTACGAACAAGTAGTACCCGGCGTTTGCCTGGTAATTGTGTGTGTAGTTGTGTATAAGGTCGGGTGAAGCCTGTCCCGAACTTGTCGACGGAACAAACGCATCCAAGCAGGACCATTGTGCCGATGGGTTCACTTCGTCCTTCATATACTCAGGACATGCTTAATCTATCTTACTCCCGCATAACGACGAAATCCCCTCCCGGGAGGGACAAAGGGGTGGGTAAGGTCTTGCTTTCTGTGGATATATTAAGGAATATTTGAAATAAATAAAATCAGGGAGGATTAAAACGATGGGTGTTCTTATGCAGGCTTTTTACTGGGATTGTCCTAAATTGGAAAACCAGGAGTTCCAGTGGTGGAATTTCCTTAAGAAGAAGGTCTCTTCCCTGGGCAAGGTCGGTTTTACTGCGCTATGGTTGCCACCTGCCAACAAAGCGGCTAATATTGATGGTATGTCAATGGGGTACGATCCCTACGATTATTACGACCTTGGTGATATTGACCAGAAAGGTTTCATAAAGACTTGGTTTGGTTCGAAAGCAGAGTTGGTTGAGTTAATCAGGACTGCGCATGAAAACCGGTTGGAAGTTTATGCCGACCTCGTTTTAAACCACAACAGCGGTGCTGATGCTGATGAAACTAACCCAATCGATGGCACAAAGAGATGGACCAAGTTCAATCCGAAAAGCGGAAAGTTTTCAAGAAATTGGAAGTGCTTTCATCCTTCACCGTATGAAACCTGGGATGATATGGTCTTTGAAGGTATGCCTGACCTTTGCCATAGAAATCCACAGGTCTATACGGAACTCCTGGAGTATGCACGATGGCTCATTGAAGAGATAGGATTCGACGGATTCCGGTATGATTGTGTGAAGGGATATGGTGGCTGGATGATTCGGGCTATTCAGGAGTTGAGAGGCATCAAGGACGAGAAGGGGTATAAACCCTTCGGAGTTGGCGAGTACTGGGATAGTGACCGTAGTATCAGCGACTGGCTTGATGAAACGAATACCTGGTCAGACAATCCTGTCGCTGCCTTTGATTTTCCCTTGAGATACCGGTTGAGAGATCTGTGCCAAGTTTATGGATACAGCTTAAAGAATCTCACTGATGGCGGAATATTGATGAAAGACGCACCATCTCAGGCTGTCACCTTTGTGGAAAACCATGATGTCGTGCGAAATGACCCGATCTTCACGGACAAAATGCTTGCGTACGCCTTCATCCTGACTCACGAGGGTTACCCGTGCGTATTTTGGCAGGATTATTACACCTGGGGTCTTGGACAGGAGGATTCTGCAAACGGCATTGCAGCGCTGGTGAGAATACATGAAGACTATGCCGGTGGCTCCACTACAGTTCTGCACGCCGGTGACGATCTGTATATCATGCAGAGAAATGGCTATAACAGCCAGAGAGGTCTGATTTTCGTACTCAACAATCGTGGAGATTGGAACGGCGTTTCGGTTCAGACGCAGTGGAAAAATACCAGATTTGTTCCTATGGCCTGGAGGGGAAGAAACGACCTGAACGCCCCGCAGGAAAAATGGACGCAAGAGGACGGTTGTGCAGACTTCTGGTCGCCACCAAGAGGCTATGCCGTTTACGTTCCACAATGTTGAATAGGTTTCACTTATCAGAGAAAGGATCTATTAAATATGCAGCAGATAAAACCGCACCTCATAAAAAGCTTTTTGTTAACCGTTGGCATTATCGTTGTTTCTGTATTTTTTTCTGATAACAACTCCTGCGCTAAAACGGCCAGGGAGATTGATGTGAGTGTAGATGCTTCCCTGGACCGTTTCCGTAAAGAAGTAAAGGGTGCAGAGGAATTTTTGAAGAGTGCAAAGGGGGTGCTGGTATTGCCTGGGGTTATCAAAGGAGGACTGGTCATTGGCGGTGAATACGGCGAGGGAGCGCTGAGAATGAACGGAAATACTGCTGATTATTACAGTATCGCCGCTGGCTCATATGGATTTCAACTCGGCGGCCAAAAAAAAGATGTCATCCTCGTCTTTATGCAAGATGAAGCTCTTGCCAGGTTCCGTGCAAGCTCCGGCTGGAAGGCAGGGGTTGACGGATCAGTAGCTCTTATAAACCTTGGGGCAGCAGCCTCCATCGATACTGCGAAAATCAAAGAACCTGTTGTCGGGTTCGTTTTTAACCAGAAGGGTTTGATGTACAATCTAACTTTGGAAGGCTCGAAGTTTACCAAACTGAAAAAATAATATCTTCGGGGCAGATGGTGTACGGGATAAAAGAGGGAATTGTGGTATGAGGTCTTGCTGTTTGCAGAGATAATCATTTCGTATTGCATCCTCTATTACGTCCAGGCTCTCGTGTGCCGCACCCGCAATAAATTTACTTCTCCTTCTTGTGTTATCAGCCTTCTGCTGGTTTTTGTCCAGGCATTATTTACTGCTTTTGCCGGGGAAATATTTTTTTTGAATTGCAACGCTATGTCATGATAAAATAAAAAAACTATGAGTTTTGGATATTGTGATGGTATACATACTTTTAAAAAGCCTATTACTGAGCAGCCTAACGCTGTCAAGCGCTCTCATGGTGAATAAGACGAATGATCAACCGTCGATTCTCGCACAAGACAAGGAAGTTGTAACGCTGGGGGGCGGTTGTTTCTGGTGTATTGAGGCGTTCTTTGATGAACTGGAAGGCGTTGTACGTGCGGAATCAGGTTATTCCGGTGGCTGGGTCGATAATCCCACCTATCAAGGGTCTGTACGGGAACTACGGGGCATGCGGAGGTGGTACAAATTACGTTTGATCCCAAGATCGTCTGCTTAAGAGAAATTTTAGAGGTTTTTTTTGCGATGCATGACCCCACAACCTTGAATCGTCAGGGAGCGGATATAGGTACACAGTATCGCTCCGTTATTTTCTACCGAAACCAGGAACAGAAAGCGGTGGCAGAACAGGTTGTCCGGGAGATTCACGATGCGCATTTATGGGAGGCGCCGATCGTGACTGAAATAGCGCCGTTTACGGCATTTTATAAGGCAGAAGATTATCATCAGGAATATTATAAACTGAATCCCGGACAGGGGTATTGCCGGGTTGTGATTGCGCCGAAGATAGAGAAATTCCGGGAACACTTCCGGAAAAAACTTAGGAGAAAATAGTTCGCAGATAGATGTTTTCCGGAGCAAAAAACATCAGGATAAAGATTTCCGTCAGGAGGGAGAACTTAAAGGCTCGTGAATATGACGACTTTTTCGCCGGCATATTCTGGCATACCTGTAACTGCGTAAATGGCACCCATCTTCACGGATCGTCTTGGAATTCAATGAAAGGCAGGCAGCATGAAACATCTTGATCCCATATCTCATGTCATGACCACCAATGTGAAGACCGTGCAGATAAGTCAAAAAATGAGCGAGGTCCTCCGGATATTGGCGGAAAATCAAATCCATCATGTACCGGTGGTAGATGGCCGGAGGCTTTCTGGTATGATCAGTACGACCGATATTATCCGGTTGAACATTACGGTATCCACTGCGGACGAATGGTCAATTGAAGAGGTTATGAAAAGGAACCTCGTTACCATTGATATAAATGACAGCGTACGAAAAGCTGCACAGCTTCTGAGTGATGGAATATTTCATTCTCTTCCGGTGATTAACAACGAACGTCATCTCATAGGAATTATTACGAGCACGGACCTGATCAGATATTTGGTGAAATTGTGTTAAACTGTAACCTGCACATCGGCAGTGGAAAGCCTATTTCGGGTAACGCCCTTTCTGCACATGTTTCAAAAAAGCCTTATCCCGAACCTCCCTCACGGTTAGCCCGACTTTCGTAATTTGCACATAAAAACAGTTATTTTTGGGCAGGTATCGCCGGGAAATCCTTGGTACGAAAGGGGTGAATTCTCAAGATGGCTTGTAGTGCCAACTTTTTTGTGCGACCCCTTGAGTTTGCTGGCTTAGCGGCTTGCATACCCCTCGAATTGTGAAGGTCGGGCTAAGACAGGAAACACGGCGAATTTCCATTTCGGGGTACACACATCTGTTGCCGCAGGTATCGCAGGCGGTTTTTTTCCCGATCGGGTAAACTTTATTACTATGGCATTGGAATCACCAAAAATGTCTGATACCTTGTGCTGTAGTTTAAAATTACAGAATTCATATGCATCATATAGGGATCGTTTTTTCTCTCATTTTTACCCGCTCAATAGGAAGAAGACCCAAAATTTATGTAACTATTCAGCGAAACGGATGGTGAGAGAGAATAATTTCTCAGAATAGTCAGGAGCCGATAGGGAAAACGGGCAGACGGGAAAATCCCGAAGGGATGACATGATT
>NZ_MJUW02000070.1 GCF_001753675.2 Candidatus Brocadia sapporoensis
CTCAAAGAACAACAGGGACGCTCTTTCGCAATTCCCTAACCGGACAATGCTGATTCTAACATGGTTTTTAACAAAATGATGATTGGAGCTGACTACAATATGGTTACGGTTGCGGAAAAGGGTGAAGAGTGAAGTGTCAAATGCCTGCGACTATTGATTTTATTGGTGGAGCTGAGGGGATTCGAACCCCTGACCTTTTGAATGCCATTCAAACGCGCTCCCAACTGCGCCACAGCCCCACCTAAACAACCCTAACCATAGAAGACAGGAGAACCCGGAGTCTTTTCCGTTTTCTCCGTGGTTATTGGAAATTATCCCGTAATTGTTCATTAGAACAATAACATGACGCATAGGTATTGTCAAGGCTTTTCGGTCTGAATTTCGATTGATTCAGGATGAAATTTTGATAAAATTCAACTCTTCTGTTTTGAATCTATTCAGAAGGATTTGTAAAACAAGCAGGTATTCTTTAACGTAGAGAATTTTAATCTTTTTTGATCGTTCCTTTACACACCCCTGCCCCTTTTTTTAGAGGGGAAAATAGTGGAGTTTCTTTTATCAAGGGAAGAATCAGGGATGTGTAATAACACGTCATTGAGGGTTTGTCTTTTAAACCCGAGCTAATTTTAAGGAAATTTAAATGGCAAAGAGGGAATACAATTTTACTGACATCGAAGGTAAATGGCAGGGATTTTGGGAAGGTTGCGGATTATTCCACACCGATGAGAGCAGCAGGAAGGAAAAATTCTACTGCCTCGTCATGTTCCCCTATCCATCCGGCACCCTGCACGTCGGCCACGGCAGGAACTATATCATCGGTGATGTCGTTGCGCGGTATAAGATCATGAAGGATCACAACGTCCTTTCGGCCATTGGCTGGGACGCTTTCGGCCTTCCCGCAGAGAATGCTGCCATGAAGGGCGGTATCCATCCTGCCATCTGGACGAAGAACAATATCAAGACCATGAAGAAGCAGCTTCACCGGTGGGGTGTTGGGTATGACTGGAACAGGGAGATTACCTCCTGTGATCCCGATTACTATAAATGGACACAATGGATTTTTGTGAAACTTTATGAGAACAACCTTGCCTATAAAAAGAAGGCCGCTGTAAATTGGTGTCCGTCCTGTGCTACCGTACTGGCCAATGAGCAGGTCGTGGACGGTTGTTGTGAACGTTGTGATACACCGGTACGGCAACGGGATCTTGAACAGTGGTTCTTTCGTATCAGTCAGTATGCCCAGAAACTGCTGGATGACCTGTCTCTGCTAGAAGGCTGGCCTGAGCGGGTCAAGACGATGCAGGCAAACTGGATTGGCCGCAGCGAGGGAGTTCGGGTCGCTTTTACGTTAGAAGGCTCAGACAAAACGGTACCCTGTTTTACCACACGCCCCGATACCCTTTACGGGGTAACCTTTATTTCTTTAGCGCCGGAACACCCCATCCTTCAGGAGTTGATTTCAGGTACCCCGCAGGAAAAAGCGGTAATGGATTTTGCAGAGAAGGTGCGCAACCAGGAGATGGTGGAACGAACTGCCGAAGGTACCGAGAAGGAAGGTATGTTTACGGGCAAATACGTCATAAACCCCATCAATCATGACAAGGTACCCGTCTGGGTAGCTAACTACGTCCTTATGGAATACGGAACAGGGGCTGTTATGGGAGTACCGGCTCATGACCAGCGGGACTTCCTCTTTGCAAAGAAATATAAGCTGCCCATCAAAATTGTTATTCAGCCTGAAGACAATAAACTAAACGCCGACACGATGAAAGAGGCGTACGTTGATGGTGGCATACAAGTAAATTCAGGAAGCTTCAATGGATTGCCGAATACAGAGGCGATAAACAAGATTACCATACACCTCGAATTCAAAGGGCTTGGCGCAAAGGCCGTGACCTATCGGCTGAGGGATTGGCTAATCTCCCGACAACGTTACTGGGGAGCTCCTATCCCCATCATCTATTGTGAGGAATGTGGTACGCAGACAGTGCCGGAATCACAACTCCCTGTGATATTGCCCGAAGCAGTAGCGTTTCAGCAGCATGGTATGAGTCCTCTGGCGGAGGTGAATTCCTTTATCAACACCGTTTGCCCAAAATGTTCAGGAACGGCACGGCGTGAAATCGACACGATGGATACGTTTGTCGATTCGAGCTGGTATTTCCTAAGGTATCTTTCGCCGAAGGATGACTGTCAACCCTTTATTACCAAGAAGGTTAATAAATGGCTACCCGTGGATCAGTATATTGGTGGGGTAGAGCATGCCATCCTTCATCTTCTTTATTCACGGTTTATAACCAAGGTACTGTACGACCTTGGTTATATCAATTTCAAAGAGCCTTTTCGGCATCTTTTTACCCAAGGCATGATTATCAAGGACGGCGCAAAGATGTCCAAGTCCAAGGGTAATGTGGTAAGTCCTGATGTCCTCATCGATAAATACGGGGCTGATACCCAGCGTCTCTATATTCTTTTTATTGGGCCGCCTCAGAAGGATGCAGAGTGGAATGACCGCGGGGTAATTGGCGCGCATCGCTTTCTCAATCGCCTGTGGCAGAAGATTGTTGAATATGAAGACATCTATGCCCGGGTGCAACGTATGAACACTGATATGAGCAAACTTTCTCCGAAGGCAAAGAACCTTTACCGGCAGACGAACCAGACGATTAAAAAGGTCACGGAAGATATGGAGACTTCCTGGCATTTCAACACAGCAATTGCCTCTGTGATGGAGTTATTAAACCATGTGGATACGTTCAACGTCTCCATACCAAACAATGCTGCGGAAGCGCTTGATTTTCACATCTTTCGTCACACTATGGAAACAATCCTTTTGCTCATGTCCCCCTTTACTCCGCATATCTGCGAGGAGTTGTGGGAAGTTATGGGGCACAAGCCAAGCATCTTTCGTCAACCATGGCCTGTATACGACAAAAATGCAATTCAAGAGGAGGTCGTAGAAATTGCCGTTCAGATTAACGGTAAAATCAAAAATCGTTTGTCAGTGCCCGTCGGTATAGATGAAGATGAGTTGAAAAGCCGTATACTGGGTGATGAACGCATTGCCGGGTTTTTAAATAGTAGGGAAATTATGAATATCATTGTCGTGGCAGGGAGATTGGTGAATATTGTGGTGAAATAAAAATAACTTTTGCGCAAAGAAGATCCATAATTTTAAACTGGGAAAAAGATTCCTATCCCAGGAAAGAGACAGGGAGTGTTTACTATGTTTGCCAGATTCGAACTGTCTCGACATAAATACGTTAGATCAGAAAATACAAGGACGGTATTTTCAATTGGGTTTGATAGCTTTTGTCGTAAGTGTTCGGGCGTGCGATTCCGTGTTACCGGTGTACCATATTTTTGTGGATGATGATACATGAAACATTCTCATTGGCAACTCTATTTTGGTTTGTCCCTGGTTGCGATATCTGCGTTTCTTTATTTTATCCATTATGAAATTTTTCAGGATGCGCATCATGTCTTTATTTTCCTGCTTGGGGATATTGCGTTTGTCCCGGTTGAGGTACTACTGGTTACGTTGATTATCCACCGATTACTTAGTGAGCGTGAAAAGAGCACCGTTATGAAAAAACTAAATATGGTTATCGGGGCTTTTTTTAGTGAGGTGGGAACCAATCTCCTGCAGCATTTTTCTCATTTTGACTGCCACTTTGATAAGATCAGGGAAAATCTTGTGGTGATGAACAGTTGGTCAGAGCAAAAATTTATTAGCACAAGCAAAAGCTTGAAAAGCTTTGACTATAGCATGGATAGCCAAAAAGGTAATTTGGAAGAATTGCGGAATTTTCTTATAGAAAAAAGGGATTTTTTATTACGGCTTCTGGAAAATCCTAATTTACTGGAACATGAATCATTTACAGAACTTCTGTGGGCAGTATCTCACCTGACGGAAGAACTAGCTGCAAGGGCAGATGTGAGAAAGTTATCAAACGCTGATTATGCACATCTTTCCAGCGATATAGAGCGGGCATACATGGTACTCATTTGCGAATGGCTGGAATATATGAGACATTTAAAGGCCGAGTATCCGTATCTCTTTTCCTTTGCCCTGAGAACGAATCCTTTCGACCCAAATGCAACACCTGAGATCAGGTAAGTAATCTCTGAAATGCCCTCTGTCTCTTTATCCGTACATTTCAGGTATTTTTAGTATCGGAACTACTCCATTACGGCGCTGGTTCACAGATAGCCTGGTATTGGGCTTGACTTAAAAGGGCGTTAAATTCATTCGGGTCTGATATCTCGATGTGTAAGAACCATCCCTCGCCGTAAGGGTCTTCATTTACCCGTTGTGGTTTTTCCTGAATCTTTTCATTGATTTTGATAACTTTTCCCGATAACGGGGAGAAAATATCATAAGCAGCCTTTACGGATTCTACCACGGCGCAAGCCTCTCCTGCCTTTAACTCTTTTCCTAATGAAGGCAATTCAACGAAGACGATATCCCGGAGCTGTTCTTGCGCATGGGCAGTAATACCCATAATCACTACGCTTTGACTTATTTTCTTTACCCATTCATGTGTCTTTGTATAAAAGAGCTCATTTGGTATATTTGTCATATATGGCATCCTATCATATTTTTACTTTTGTAAAAAGGAGTATCTACCACACGTGCAAGATAATGAGTGTTCCGGATTTGGATTTGCAGCTCTTCTCCAGCTTTGGCAAAGGAGGACCTTATCATACATAAGCCGATGTTCTTATTCGTGGATGGGCTAAAGGATCCGCTGGTAACTTTTCCCACGATCTCATTCCCTTTTACCACAGGATAACCGTTGCGGGGGATACCCCGGTCTATCATCTCAATGCCGGCCAATTTCCTCTCCATGCCTTTTTCCTTTTGCCGCAACAAGGATACTTTACCTATGAAGTCGTCTTTATCGAACTTAACCGTCCAGTCAATTGTTGTCTCAAGGGGGGTTATGGTTTCATCCATATCATTGCCATAAAGCAGAAGACCTGCCTCCAATCGCAGGGTGTCTCTTGCACCAAGGCCGACAGGTCCCAAACCATCCGGGCTATTTTTATCCATAAGCAGATTCCATATATTTGCCATGTTTTGTGCATTCGTAAATATTTCAAAACCATCTTCGCCCGTGTATCCAGTCCTGGAAATGATAATTTGTACACCGTCCCATATGAAATCGGTGAAGCAAAACCGGTTCAGAAAACTAAATTCTCTGTTAAAGGTATTTTCAAGTATAGGCAGGGAGCGGGGTCCTTGCAATGCAATAAGGGATACCGTATCTGTTAAATCCCTTATTTCCAGCCGCGGATAGGGAACTGCTTGCTTTTGGAACCACAAGAAATTCTTTTCTCTATTAACACAATTTCCTACCAGCATAAAACGGTCTTTATGCCATTTATAGACAAGGATATCGTCAAGAATCCCGCCGTGTTCGTTACAGACGGGGGTGTATAGAACTTGCATGTCTTCAAGTTTGTCCGCATCATTGGTGATAATGTTTTGGATAAATGGGAACGCATTATCCCCTGCAACCTCAAATCTTCCCATGTGAGATATATCAAAAAGTCCCGCATTATTTCTTGTCCTGTGGTGTTCATTGATGATGGTATCGTATTGGAGGGGCATGACATAGTCATGGAAAGATACCATTTTTGCATGAAACTTGAGGTGGATATCATAAAGCGGCGTTTTCTTCATGATTACGAAACATCATTATTCATCGTCATATTTGTAACCGCAGGTAGGTTTGAGATGGAAGAAATAATCGTCTTCATTATAAGGGTAGAGTGAGCACATGAGCGGTTTCTGATCGTACACCTTACAGAGAGAAAGACCATTTTTGTCGTATTCAAGATGCTGACATTTAAAAGATGCCTGGCAACAACGTCCACAACGCAGGCAATTACCCTGTCGCCTTTTTAATGAAGAATGAATTTCCTGTTTGTTGAAAATATAATTCATTCTTCTCCATGTCTGTAACAGGATTGCTGAGCAGAAGATATCGATCTTCTGAGCTACCTGCTGCGTCTTTTGTATAATATGATTAATCTTTTTTGTTTCAAGCTTACTGATTAACTCGGCCATGAATTTTTACCCTTTTTGAGATTAATAAATAAAAAAGCCAAAATAAACAACCATATTCTCATAACAAATTTGTAAAGTTCAGTCAAGATAAATGCCACAAACTCAACACTCTGGTACAACCATTGGGAGTCATCTGGCAGAAAATTTCAAAACAATATGCATTTGCACTTAAAAGGCTCTATAGTATTACCCTATAAAAATTTTTTTGCAACGTACATGGTCTCCCGATACACGCATGAGAAGACCAATGCGGAAATTCAGACATATAAAGCAAAAGAGATTGAAGAAAAGTATCGGAAATTATCAATGATAAATTAGGTATTGTTGCAGCCTCACACAGGTTTAATACAGGCAAAGGAACACGTGGCTCAAGAAAGCAATAGGTTCCGGGAAAAAATATCGAGTTTGAAGATCGGAAACATGCAAGGAAATTGAAACCCGTGATTCGTTCCCCTGTTCTGGAAAAAAGCAAGGGGCAACCGTTGGTTATTATTCGGTCGTGATTATTTATTTGACTCCTTTAATTTTTCATACTGGTTAAACGATTTCCTGGCCTCTTCTTTCAGCCCCTTCTTTTCGTAAAGAGCGCCAAGGACATTATAAATGTCTATGGTCTCCGGCTTGATTTCCAGTACTTTAGAATATTCATAAATAGCTTCATCTAGGGCGCCCTTTTGTTCATAAATACGGGCAAGCACAAGATGGAGCGTCGAATATTTCGGATTGATTTCAATAGCGCGTTTCAGAATTTTAACAGCATTATCCGCCATATTTTCTTCGGTATATACGATTGCAAGACAGAGGTATGTCTTGAAATTATTTTTATTTAAGGATAGTGCGTTCTCCCATAGTTCTATTGCTTCATTATGTTGTTTATTATAGTAAGAGATGAGACCCATCTCAAAATAGGTGTCGGGCTTTAATGCGATATTCATTTCTTCGATGCGTTTTAGTTTGTCTTTTATCGTAACTAGTTTTTTTACTGCGTTGGCATCCAACATCCGGCTTTTGGTTTCGGAAAGGATGATAGAAGGAATTAACGCCTTTTTCCTTTCCGACACAAGCATTTCTTCCAGCATTTCTTTTTCTTCTCGGATAAAATCTGTTGTTTCCTTAAGCGTTGACTTCAGATTGAGATTTTTGTCTTCCAGAAGAGAGATCTTTTGCTCCAGCGTCGTGATTTTTTGTTCATAATCACTCTTTACCTGGAGCTCCTTGGAAGCATACTCCTCCTTCATCCGGTTTTCCAATTCCTCGACCTGTTTTGTGTGCTCCACCACCGGAATATACTCACTCCGGTAGGACATAAGTCTTTGTTCATATTCATTTATCTTATCATCGTAAGAGGATTTCGGTACATATTCAGTGATTATTTTTTTTTCGTAAGCATCCACAGCATTTTCATAGATTTTTTTTTGTTTGTCACGAATAAATTTTAGAGACTTTATTAATTCATCTTTTTCTGCAAGAAGAGTATCATAGTAAGGCCTTTCCTTAAAAAACCAGTAGCAAAAAAGCGCAACTGCAGAAACAGCAAAGGTTGTAATAAGGATAAAAGAGAGCTGCTTGTCCGTTTTGATGAAGGTATTTTTTGAAAAATCGGAAACTACCTTTTTGATATTTTTGAGATGCGTCAGTATGTTCTCGTAGGGCAATTTCATCTGGCAACGCTCCTATGCTTGTTGTTTCTGTTTCAAACTTACAGTCGCAGACTTCAGTCTGCGCCATGGTTTGTGTGCAATACTCAGTCCATCATTTTTGTGCGGGCAAAAGTCTTTGACTACCTTAGCATTATGCCCTAAGTTATACGAAAAACGATTATCCAACCTCAAATTCGGTTACCGGTGATGGCTCGTGCGATAAGTTCCCGGCAGGAAGTTTTTTAAGGATGAGTCTGTCCACCTCTTCCTGGCTAATCGGAGTAACTTCTATGAACCTTTGCGGAGTATCATTTTTTGCCTGCCGTACGGAGACCTTTAAGGAAGGTAAATCGCCTGACTTTCCATACCTCGCCGTGATTCGTGCCCCAAGGTATATATTTTCTTCAGTGACCGTACCACGCAAAAGGGTAAGAGGTCCTGGCATATCGACCAGACTTAACAGCAAATCTCCTTCGTGTGAGAGGGATTCTATCCTGATATTGTCCTCTTCATTTCTCCCGACAATGGCTTTCGTGTTCGGGTCAAGCCTGAAATGTCTTCCTGCTTTTAAAAGGTTAACGTCATTTACATCGGCGTCACAGGAATTGACCAGATCTCTCATGCGGTGGGCAAATTCCGGGTCGGTGAGCAGGCAACCGCCTGCAGAACAGGGATAGTCTTTGATTTGAAATACGTCGGCAAGCTGTATCTGATCTTTCCGGGATCGGCCACGGATATGAAGAAGTTGCTCTCTATCCACAATTCCCATTTTTTCCGGGATGGTAGGTTCCAGGTGCTTGGCGCACAAAGGGCGCAGGACGAGCCCGGTAAGATTTGCCTCTTTGTCAATGATCTTCATGGCTTCCTTCCGTTGAGACATCGGCCTCTGCCCTAACACCTCACCCGTGATAATAAAGTCCGCACCGATTTCCCGCATGTATTCGCCGGCGATGCGAAAGATATTAATCCGGCAATCGATGCAGGGATTCATATTTTTCCCATAGCCAAACTTCGGTTTTTTAACAAGTTCAAGAAACCGTTCTGTAGTGTTAATAACCTTAATAGGAATTCCAAATTTTTCTGAGACCTTTACTGCTTCAAGTTTACAGCTTCCGTGCGACGTGCATCGACAAAATACTGTAACAAAATTGAGTGCAATCACTTCGATCCCCTGTTGCTGGATAACACGGATTGCCAAGGTGCTATCTAAGCCACCCGATAATAATGCCAATGCTTTTGTCAATAGTGAACTCCTTTAATGACAACGAATTTCCGTTCCCGAACATCAGATAATAAGTTTTGAAATTTTAAACCATTCTATAGTTATCTTTCAAATAAAAAATGGAATTTAATTGTATAGGAATTTTCATTTCATTTAAGCGGGTTACGGGATGCCACCGACAAACTCTGTCTGTCCGTATGATATATTCCCAATACATGGGTATATTTAAACACCATGGACAAATAAGGACGAAGTCCATGCCACCCTGTAACTGAAGACACAACTTGTTCATTACAAAACGCGGGAATAAAAGACGAATGAAAGATCCGATAAAAATTTCATATGATTATAGCGCTAAGCAAACGCAAAAATATCTGTGGAAAAGGACGCAGCTCGGTTATGGTACGAAGAAAGGAGACCGTAGGGTTGGTTTTACCTTCAAATAATTCATTGACAACACCCTGACTTATCATTACAATATGATTAAAATTTATTGTCTTATCGAGAGTGGCAGAGGGACTGGCCCTGCGAAGCCACAGCAACCGGTCTTGTCCAGCTAATAGAGTGGACGGGATGCTGGTGCTAATTCCTGTCTCGTGATTTGGGAAAAGATAAGATGGGTGCATAAAAAAGCCTCTTCCTATCTTATATGTATAGAAAGAGGCTTTTTTATTTTGTTCTTCAGAAGGCTTGTGGAAACAAGCGGTAGTCCGTAACTTCCGGGTTGCATTGTTTTCTCCCGGATTTTGTACCGGCTACTACCGTTGCTGTAAGCCGGAGAGAACCACTTATTTAGCACCATAAGACGGAGGCGATAGATGGGATTTGTAAAAGGTTTAAAATGTCGGGAGTGCGGAAAGCCATATCCAAAAGAGCCGCTACATGTCTGCAGCTTTTGTTTTGGTCCACTGGAAGTTGATTACGATTATGAGGGGATCAAAAAGGTTTTAACCAGGAAAGTTATTGAGTCCCGCGGCAAAACTATGTGGCGATACCAGGAACTGCTGCCGGTTGACGGAGAGCCTACGGTAGGCGCCCAGGTCGGTTTTACACCGCTTGTCAGAGCAAACAACCTTGCCAGGGTCCTTGGGGTTAAGGAACTGTATGTGAAGAATGATTCGGTAAATTATCCCACGTTCTCTTTCAAAGACCGGGTTGTCTCCACTGCCCTGACGAAGGCAAAGGAATTCGGGTACAAAACGGTTGGATGTGCTACTACAGGAAATCTGGGGAATGCGGTAGCTGCCCAGGCGGTACAGGCGTCTCTGGAAAGCTACATCATCATGCCGGCCGATCTTGAACAGGGCAAGATTGTTGGTACATTGATCTACGGCACCAACGTAATAAAAGTCCGGGGAAACTATGATAATGTAAACAAACTGTGTTCAGAGATTGCAGACAAATATGGCTGGGCAATTGTAAACGTGAATCTGAGACCTTACTACGGAGAGGGCTCAAAGACTTATGGATATGAGATCCTGGAGCAACTAGGATGGAAAGCGCCAAAACATATCATTGTTCCTATGGCGGGCGGTTCTTTGATAACCAAGATAGAAAAGTCCATTAAAGAATTTGTAAAACTGGGGCTTATTGATGGAGCGGATACCAAGCTTCATGGAGCACAGGCAAGCGGTAGTGCACCAATAACTACTGCTGTTAAACAGGAGACGGATGTAATAAAACCCGTAAAACCCAAGACCATTGCTCAGTCAATTGCCATTGGCAATCCTGCAGATGGTTATTATTCGGTGAAGTCTATTAATGTATCCGGGGGATGGGCGGAAGATGTAACCGATGATGAGCTTGTGGAAGGCATTAAATTACTTGCCAGGACGGAGGGTATCTTTACAGAAACTGCTGGTGGCGTGACGGTTGCGGTTACCAAAAAACTTATTGAACGGGGCAAGATCCCGCCCGAAGAATCCATTGTCATCAGTGTGACTGGCAATGGATTAAAGACCCAGGAGGCGGTGCTGGATAAATTAGAAGTTCCGAAGATTATCAATCCTTCTCTCTCTGAATTTGACGCTATTATGGATGAAAAGATGGCTGTGGTAAAAAACACGTAATTTGAATTTCATAGCGAGGCATTGCCTCAGACTGACAAAAGATTAACACGAACATTTGAAGGGAGCAGAACATGGCAGTAACGGTACGCATTCCAACCCCATTGAGAAGCCTTACCAAAGGCGCCGATGTGGTAAATGTGGAAGGAAAGAATATTAAGGATGTTGTAGAGAATCTTGAAGCAACCTATACGGGGATTAAAGAGAGGATTTGTGACAACAATGGCCAGATCAGAAGGTTTATTAATTTTTATCTTAACGACGAAGATATAAGATTCATGGGTAACCTTGATACGCCAGTGAAAGACGGAGACCATATCTCCATAGTGCCTGCCATTGCCGGTGGGAATTTATAAATATATCAGAATCAAACATGACCTAATGGTCAGAAGAACCTTAGGTTGCACTCATCAAACGAATTGAGATCTCTGATTTTATAAGGGTGGCGTACAAACAGGCTTGACTTGTCCATGATTCCGCAAGGGATCTTAACAGGCTGTCCGAGAATGTGGCGTCCTGGTTTTCTTCATGAAGCCATAAAAAATGGGTCAATGCGGTTGCGAAACAGAAGTTCAATGATATAATAAAACTTAGTGAAATCTACGCATCAAAACTACACCAAGCAGTTAAAACTTTTCATTGAGTCACCCATTGTACCGTAAGAAGGTGAAGAGAAGGTGAAGGGTCACCCATTAGAAGGCTTTTGTCAAGCGAAAAAAATTCTCTCTAGCAAAA
>NZ_MJUW02000043.1 GCF_001753675.2 Candidatus Brocadia sapporoensis
AGGGTATTACAGAAGGTCGATTTTCGCACTGCGAAAATCGTTTGCAGAATTTAGGTTCTCTTTAATTCATAATAAGATTTATCAATAATGCTATCCAGATAATGAAGACTCACCGTCCTCAATCTTTGAACTTCAATTCGTTTCTTGAATAATTTTGGGAGATCCTTACAGATGAGCCAATTGGCAATGAAAGGTGACAAGAAAAAACCTTCTTTAAAATCTGTCAAAATGGTTTTCATTTCACTAAGGCCGTATTTAAAGTAATATTTCAATAGGTAATACGCTGGATAATTCTTAAAAATCACCCATTGTTTGTTTCGGTAACCAGTATAACGAAGTTTTACACTCTTCTTATTATGACTTGCCGTTCCGATATGATAAACAATGGCTTGGGGTACATAAAGACACTTAAAACCAGCCAATTGCGCCCGAAAACTTAAATCAACATCCTCAAAAAATGCCCAAAAGTCTTCGTCAAACAGGCCAACCTTTTCAAACAGTGTTCTGCGATACATGGCAGCGCCTGCCGAAGCGCCAAAGACGAATGACGGTTGTTTGAATCTCCTGACAACCTGTCCCGAGTCTCTTTTGTATGCCCTGCCCCAGGACGAAAAGCCGATTCCCGCGCAATCAACCATATTTCGGTTATTATAGTCAATCATAAGGGAAGCGCAAAAACCAACGTCTTTATGAGTATCCAGTGCCAGATTCAATTCTGCCAGCCAGTCTTTGTCAGTTTCTGTATCGTTGTTGAGAAGTGCAATGTATTGTCCCTTTGCCTGTTTTATCCCTTTGTTTACAGATGACGCAAAGCCAACGTTCTTTGTGAGTGAAATAATTTCAGCGTTGGGATAGTAGGTTCGAACAAAAGGGAGGGATTCATCCGTGGAAGCGTCATCTACCAAAATCGTTTCAAAATCCGTATAGGCTTGTTTTGTCAGAGATGACAAACAGGTTTCAAGGAATTGCCTGCCATTGTAATTGGGTATAATGACCGATATTTTAGGCATCTATACAAAACGATACACATAAGTGACAAATAAAAACAAATACGATCTTTTCAATATATCCCTAGAAAAAGCTGTTGAATTTTTGTTAAAATGTATTAAATTATCTCAATGATAAAGATTTCTGTTATGGCAAGTTGTAGAAAAAACAGGATATGAAAACCTACTCAACGCCAATGAATCTGGGTTACCGCGGCCTTTGATGATATCGAGGATATCAAACAGCACTCCAGTAAATTTTAATTTTTATTTGCAGGAATTCAACATATTTTTAGATTAAGTCCGTACTATCCGGTTAGAAATTTACAGGTCTTGTTTTATTCCTCTCGGGATGTCTTCCCGCATGTTTTTAACAGGGATCCAAGAAGTTTTGGGTTCGCTGGACACCCGACAAAAGCGTTCGGGTATGACAGAAACCGTACAAGCAAACTTCTCACCGGGCAATGCTGAGATTAAGCAGGCAGACCGTTTATAAGGCATGAATGTCTTGATTGCTGAAGCCGGTTGAGATATACATAACGCAGCACAGCCACAACCAAATCCGCCCCGATCAAGAAAGACAAAGGGGGATATAAAAAACCCGGGAAAAAAGAAAAATTTTATGTGGCAATACTATAAATGACAGAAATTATAATTGAAGCAGGCAAAGGCTCAAAAGAATATTTTAAAGACTTGTGGAGATATCATGAGCTATTTTACTTTTTAGCGTGGAGGGATATTCTTGTCCGATATAAACAAACAACCATCGGTATTGCCTGGAGTGTGATAAGGCCTTTGTTAACAATGATTGTTTTTACGGTCGTTTTCAACAAAATTGCCAAGCTGCCGTCAAATGGGATTCCATATCCTTTGCTTGTCTATTCAGCAATGTTACCCTGGCAATTTTTTGCAAACTCTTTTGCTGAAAGCAGTAATTCCCTCATAATGAATTCACACATGATTTCAAAGGTATATTTCCCACGGATTATTATTCCAACAACCACGTTGATAGTCAGTCTTGTTGATTTTCTTATCTCCCTTTTAATTTTATCAGGTTTGATGGTATGGTACTCCTATCTACCCGGCTGGCACATCTTATCGTTGCCAATATTCCTTTTGTTTACTGCGTTATTTTCTCTGGGCGCCGGATTGTGGATATCCGCGCTAAATGTTAAGTACAGAGATTTTCGATACGTAATACCTTTTATACTTCAGTTTGGCTTGTATATCTCTCCTGTAGGATTCAGCAGTAATGCCGTGCCATCCCAGTGGCATCTGCTCTATTCTCTTAATCCGATGGTGGGGGTTATCAACGGCTTCCGATGGGCAATCTTAGGCTGGAACGTTCATTTAAATTGGCAGGAGCTTATATTTTCTTGCGTGATGGCATTTTTCGTATTATTTACCGGCATAAGATTTTTCAGAAAAACTGAAAAAACCTTTGCAGATATACTTTAGATTTGTTCTCGCTGGTTTATCAATCGCCCCGGATGACCAAATCAAAAGCAACAAGCAAATCTACTTTCGGCAGCTTTTTATACCACCCGGACACTCGTGGTGGGAAGCATACCTTACCGGTTTGATAACCTGTATAATTTGATGCAATAATCCTTTACCTTTTGTGAGTATCCGGAAAATGGGTATTATAATAAAAGCCGAAAACCTTGGGAAAAAATATATTATAGGACATCAAAGACGTGAGCGATACATTACGCTTCGCGATATCGTTATGCATAAGATGCTTGGCATAGGGCAACGCATTTTGCACCCGCTCTCGCCAAACAAGGAAGCCGTCACCCTGGAAGAGTTCTGGGCGCTTAAGGATATAAACTTTGAAATCGAACAGGGGGACCGCGTTGGTATTATTGGAAGAAATGGCGCCGGTAAATCTACCTTGCTTAAAATACTGAGCCGCATAACCGAACCGACAACGGGTAAGGTACGTCTAAAAGGTCGCGTGGCAAGTTTGCTCGAAGTTGGAACAGGATTTCACCCTGAACTTACAGGACGCGAAAATATCTATCTTAACGGCGCTATACTAGGAATGGCCGGGGCTGAAATTAAGAGGAAATTTGATGATATCGTGGCATTTGCAGAAGTTGAAAAATTCTTGGATACCCCGGTAAAACATTATTCAAGCGGGATGTACGTCCGCCTTGCCTTTGCGGTAGCTGCACATCTTGAGCCTGAGATACTCATTGTTGATGAGGTTCTAGCTGTCGGAGATGCACAGTTTCAAAAAAAGTGTTTAGGAAAGATGGAGGAGGTGGGGAGTGAAGGGAGGACTGTTTTGTTAGTGAGTCATAATATGGCAGCGATACAATCGCTATGCGACAGGGTAATCCTGCTTAATCACGGAAGTGTAGTAAACGATGGTAATCCCGATGAGGTGATTCAGGCTTATACCTCTTTGCTATCTGAAATCAGCTCACGGCCATTGGAAGACCGGAATGACCGGAAGGGGAACGGGAAAGTAAGATTCACTGCCGTAGGCTTTCAGAATACCAACGGAGAGCCGTGTTCTGTCGCTCTGTCAGGTCAGAATCTGCAGATCGTCTGCACATATCGGTGTCTGACACCGATAAAAGACGGCAAAACAATGTTTAGTATAGCAATCGAAACGCTTACGGGCGAGAAGCTTTTACTCTTTCGCAATGACTATACGGGAAATCTTTTTGACGAGATTCCTATCGAAGGCATGCTTATTTGTACGGTACCCCGATTACCTTTAATCCCTGGCATCTATCGTATAACGATTTGTGCTGAAAATACTCAAGACGTTATGGATCTGGTATTCCATGCTGCGGAACTTCAAGTAACTGAAGGTGACTATTTTGGTACTGGCAGGGTGAAAAATCCCAAGTTTGGGCCTTTTTTGGCAGAACATACCTGGGAGATACTTGGAGCGCCTCTCCGGAGGGATGTTCATGATTGAAAATAAGGTGAGAGGATCGGATAGGGGCTCGATAGTACCAGTTCGTGAAAGTGTCCATTTAACATGATCCCGATTATTATACATAGAGGCAAGGCAGGGAAGATTGGCGAGAAGTGATAATTTTAGAAAAAATATTATCAATTACTAAGCGCGTCCAGAAAACGATTAAGACTATCGTCAAATTTCGCGATCATCGCTTCAGGAGGTCATTGCTTTATACCTTTGTTGTGCAGAAAATCTTGAAAATACCGATTGTCTTTCCCGATAGAAATGGATTTCATTTTATCGTTCTCCCTGAGGAGAGAATAGACTTACTCTTCCTCAACGGATATATGGGTATTTCTGAAATTTCCGAGCAAGAGTACAGTAAAAAGGTTTGTGCGCCCGGCATGATCGTATTCGATATAGGTGCAAATATCGGGCAGTTTGCTCTCCTGTTCGCTTCTCTTGTCAGTCCATCGGGGCGTGTCTTCGCATTTGAACCGTGCACTGAAACCATGAGGAGATTGAAGGCAAACATCGAACTGAACAACTTCAAAAATATCATCACGGAGCAGGTAATAGTATATTCCTTACCAGGGAAAACAATGAAGCTCAACATTTTCCCTCCCGGACGTTCTGTGCTGAATACCCTTGGTGAACCTGCCATGCGTGTGAGGGGCAGGCCGGGAGTGAGACTTGAACCTGTCCAACAAGAAAGTGTCGGTACGGTAACAATAGACAGCTACTGTATCGAACATGGGATAGCCTCGATCGACTACTTAAAGATCGATGTTGAGGGGGCTGAACTCGACGTCCTCCAAGGATGTATATGCATGCTCAGGGACAAAGCTATTCGTATGATCCAGTTCGAGATTTCACAGGAGATGCTCAAAGGGATGCGAAGAGAGAGCCATGAGATATTCACGTTTCTGAATAGTCTCGGGTATCAGTGCCATCCAATTTCTGCTGATGCCGAACTGTTACCTCATGTTCAGGATACTAATTCGTATTTTGCGAACTTTATAGCAATGCCAATAGTTAAAGTATGAAAATCAGCGTAATCATAACATCATATAATCAAAAGGGCTATTTAAGGGAGTCTATCGAAAGTGTACTTGCTCAAACGCTGAAACCTTTTGAAATAATAATTGTGGATGATTTTTCTACAGACGGTTCACAGGAAATTATCGAAAACTACGCGTATGGATACCCGCATCTGATAATGCCCTTTTATCACCAAAAAAATCTTGGTATTGCAAAGAATAAGGCATTTGCTCAAATGCAGACAAAGGGAGATTGGTTGACCTATCTTGATGGTGATGACCGGTTTTTACCTGAAAAACTGGAGATGGAATTTAAAACACTGCAACAGCATCCGGATTCAAAGGTTGTTTACTCCAACTTTTATTCAATAAATGAGGAAGGCAAGAGGTCGGGTCTTTGGGCTGACAAAACCCCGCCGCCAAGCGGGTATATATTCTCTCAGGTTTTCAGTCGCTCTTTTCCCCGTAACACGCTATTCAGAAATGAGTTGATATCCTCTGATTGTTTAAAAAAAATCGGTTATTATGACGAAGGAAGGATTACTCATGAAGATTGGGATTTCAAGATAAGGCTGAGTAAATATTTCCATATTGCATACTGTCCGATACCCTTAATCGAGCGCCGTGACCATGCAGGGGGGATCTCGCAATATTTATCAAAGGATATTGTGCTGAATCAGATGCTCCAGGTTTATAGCAAAAATAGCTCTTTGCTTGAAGGCTTGGAACCTGAAGAAAAAAAATACATCAGAAGTGAATTGTTCAGGCTTTTTTCAAGACGTGCTGACAGCATAATCAATCACCTGCTTGATGAAGGGCATAAACAACAGGCATTTCGGTGTTATCGGGAATTTAGAAAATGGATGTCCTTTGAAATGGCTGCAGTAAATTTGTTTAAATTAACACTGCCGTTAAAATTATTAAAAATTATAAGGTATTTCAATAAGTCGCCTGAATCTTCTCTGAAGATGAAAAATATCGACAAATGACCTCAAGAATGAGCGCCGCATACAATAATTTCATTAAATATTTCAGGAAAACCCAGGATCACAGACTACTCTTTTCAATAAACCCGGGACGTTCCGGTTCTCAGTACCTTGCTGAGCTTTTAGGAACAGCAGAAGAGGTTACAAGTTTTCATGAGGCGGAACCACCCATGAACGGATCGTTTCTGCATATGATTAACGAACTGCCTTATGACAGAACTGCAAAAAAACGAAGGATCAAGTGCAATGCCATAAAGAAGATATTGAACGGGCTCCCAGCCGGACAAATATACTGCGAGACAAATCACATGTTCATTAAAACCTTTTACGATGTTGTTATCAAGGAATTCAAGAACATTGGAGTTATCATTTTACGCAGAGAGTTGTCACATGTTTTGAAAAGCTTTGTTGAATTAGGATACTTTTCATCAAAAAATACAGCCTGGCCGGACTGGATGTCGAGCCCTAATGCGCAGACACGGGCGATAAACTGTATCGATAAGGATGAAAACCTGGATCAATATGATTTGTGCATCGCTTACCTGTTGGACATCGAGGCGCGTGCACGCCGTTTTCAGAGAGAATATCCACGGGTGAATACCTATGAGGTCTGCCTGGAAAGCCTTTGTCATTACCCCGATGTCGTAACATTTTTTGAAAAATTAAAGATAACCCCTACCGGGCAAACGCAGGAGATGACCGGCAGGGTGCTTAACAGCCGGAAAGAAGCGAAAATGAGATATGATAACTTCAGCGAAATTGAATATTGCGAGGAACGCATAAAGGCGTATATAAAAAAGAGCATGCTGCTGGGGATAGATGTACCGGAAGATATTGTATCGGGTTATGTTGTCACCCCCGAAAAACAAAAGGGAGGATCTTATGGTATTAGTTAGCGCCGGGATGCCTAAGTCCGGGACCGGCTATATTTATAATCTGCTAAATGACATGTTTGTTCTGTCGGGTATGTGTGATGCACGCGAGATTAAACGCAGATACAAACTGGACTCGATATTACATGAATACAATTGTAATATCAGAGACCTGACATTTTTAAAATTATCCATCGTGGTCTTATTAAGTTACCTTCAGCGGCCCTTTGTCGTTAAAACACATCGCAGGCCTACGCTTGCTGCTAAATTGTTTTTGCGGTTGGGCCTTATTAAGGTCGTATATATTTACCGTGACCCGCGTGATGTGCTTCTGTCGGATATCGACCATAGTAAGGAGCGTATGAAACATGAAGATACCCGCAAACTGGCCGGTCCCACCGATTTTCACAGTGCTTTTCAAAATGTCAAGAGGGTAATCAATACATGGAGACTATGGAAGCAATGCAGCGGTGCGTATTTACTCCGCTATGAAGATTTGATGAGTAATCCGGCAGATGAAATGAAAAAAATCATTGCCTATTTGAACCATGCAATCAGCAGTGATCATATCGATACGCTATTGAAACGGTACGATAAGAGCAGCCTTGATAAGCACCAAAAGAACTATCTGCATTTTAACAAAGGTATCGTGAGTCGCTACAGACAGGAGATGCAAGAGGAACACAGAAGGATTTTTAAAGAGCAAATAGGAGATACTCTGCTTCAGATGGGCTACCCTCTGGATTAGGATAGGAGAGAGCAATGAAAAAAACAGAGTTTTTAACAATCTTCCCTACATTTGAGAATTTGGAAACTGTTAAGATAACACTTCCGAGTGTTTTGGACGAAACCCTGAAGAACGATGCCAGACTTATAGTGCATGATTCAAGCGTAAACGGACGTGATGAAAAATGGGATTATTTACTGAGCCTGAACAGGAATAATGATTTTTTCCTAATCCTGTCGAGCAATATGTCCATGGCGCATGCAAGAAATATGTGCCTGCATCTGGGGCAGGAACTCTACGCGCCCGATTACCTATGCATAATGGACGATGATCATGGTTTTAAGCCAGGCCTTATTTCGGCAATGGCCGAAGCTATGAAAAAATACTACGGAAAAATATCACCAAATGGACTGAGGTACGGGATGTTCAGCGCATGTTTTACCCACACAAAGGCCAAACTTGAAAAGATTGATGACATATATTCATTCCCTGCGCCTGACAATGACCCATTTACCATGGGGGGATTTAACAGTTGTTTCCGATGCGCTACCACGAGCCACTGGAACAATGTCTTAAAAGGATATGATACTGATGAATATTTAATTTCCCTCTATCAGACCTCAAACATCAGATGGCGTAATTATCACAAAGGCTTTACCGTGCTTTTTGTAGGGAACGGCCATCTGGTTTTTGATATTGATACTAAAGGAAGAGGCACGTCATCTCCGGACAAACTCGGACTTTGGGACGATAAATATTGTGCCAGCGATGCCAGAAGTAAATACTACGGGAAAGGGATTGATATATCATAGTGACTTTTACCGGATATCAGACCGAAATAATAAAAGCAGCGCAGGATAATTTATACTCCAAAAAATGGGATGAGTATAGCTGGAACGGGGAATGTCTTTACCCTGTTATGGTATCATTGGAGGAAATATTAAAAGGATCCACCGCACGCATACACACTCCATGTCCGCCTCATTATTTTAATGTCCTGGGCACCCCCCGATGCGGTACAATGTGGACAATTAAAATCGTTTCATCGTTACTGAACTCAAGGCAGAATAATATCGTTTATTCACTGATAAAAAGAATCAGTCCGTCTTTTTCCCGAAGGTATGAAGTCAATCATTATCATGAGGGGATTATTGAAGATTTCAAGCCCGAACAAAAAGTGGTTTTTGTCTACCGAGATATTAGAGATGCAATAGTATCCGGTTATTTTTATATAACGAACAATCAGCACGAGGGGACGATGGGTTGCACGCCTGCTGAGTTTCGTAAATTGACCAGGGAAGAAGGAATCGAAAAACAACTTATCATGTATATGAAATACAGAATGCCTGTCATGAATTACTGGCTTAATGTAAGGGCGGATAATGTTGTCAAAGTAAAATATGAAGACCTGCTGGAAGACCGTGAGAAATGGATCCGGTATATAAATGAAAGATGCCATATAAATTCCCCTGAGAGAATTATAAGGAAGACTATTGAAAAAACATCGTTTGAGACGATGAGCGGACGAAATCATGGAGTGGAGGACGCAAAATCACATCAAAGAAAAGGCATCAGCGGAGATTGGAAGAACCATTTTACAGAAAAACATATGCAGATATTCAGGGAAATGGGTGGTGAAGAATTCTTAAGATCCGTGGGTTACAGTTTGTAATAGGATTATTTTATAAAAAAGTATGTTTTTAAAAAATATCTTTCGTACACAACCTTCGAAAAAAATATTAATAGTCTCGTTGCAGAAATCCGGCACACACTTAATACACAATGTAATGCAAGAGGCCGGTTTTCAGGGCGTAGGGGTCGGAAAAGATTGCAGGCTGTCCCATTTTTCCGGATTAAAGGACAACCAGTACCTATGGTCTCACTTCGCCCCTTCAGACGAGGTCCAGATGTCGCTGGAGGAAGGCGGCCAATCGCTTTATATAATTTTTAATTTTCGAGATCCAAGAGATGTGCTGGTATCCTGGTTCCATTGGCTCCATCCCAAAAGTGGTAAAAGCATGCATCTGCATTTAGATTACATGAAAAAAGTTTATAGCCATTTTACCGATGACGAACTCATTAATATTTTTATCAGGAACGACAAGTTTCGCGAAGTCGAATATAATCCTATTGAGCATTTCAGATTATCCCGTGTACTTTACTTTCACCCCCGTGTCATGAAGGTACGTTTTGAAGATCTTGTCGGACCTAAGGGTGGTGGGACTGATGAAAAACAAACAAATACGACAAAAGACATTTTCAGGTATCTTGAGATGGATGGAATCGATTCGCATCAAATAGCGCGAAAGATTTTTAGTGAAACCAGCGTTACTTTTAGAAAGGGTATGATTGGGGAATACAAAAAAGTGTTATCAACCGAACAAATACGTCTCTTTAATAAATTGCACGGAGATGTTATACGTCAATATGGATATGAGTTGGACGATTTTGATGTTCAAGGCTGATGCTGGAGCTGTTTAAGTCGGTTTTTACCAGGAAGGAAAATTTTCTCAAATCTCCGGTTTTTTGTTCCGGTACGGCATGCTAAAAAGTTTTTTCTTCTTGACAGGATTTTATAATATTCTGGCGGAAACCAGCAAAAACTATGAAGTGGTTTTCATTATGCTGGAAAGGCCGCTATCCGTGTCTGAATGGCAAAACAGCAACCATGTCTTTTGATCGATATCACGTCTTTCACACCATCCGGGCAGCACGTGTATTGGCCCAAACAAACCAGGACACCATGTTGATATTTCTTCATTTATTTTGACACGACGCTCTTAAGCGCCATGTTTATTAGATGTTTTTGATTACCGCGCATATTGTTATGAACAGGTTATGGAATATTTTGCAGAATTAGAGATTATGGAGTTTGCATTAATCCCCGATGCCGCACAGGATGGAGGCTTAATCCACTATGCAATTAAAGAGATGGCCTCAGCTCAAGCCTACGGATGCGGCTGTTTTTGGTTCAGGAAAACAGACAATAATGATCATCGTTAAATTAATGGGCGGCTTGGGAAATCAGATGTTTCAGTATGCTGCAGGGCGCCGACTGGCGGAAAAACTAGGCGTAAAATTGAAACTGGATATCGAGATGTTTAAGGACAACACCCTTCGTAAATATGAACTCGGTGCGTTTAATATTCAGGAATGTTTTGCTGCCGTTGAGGAAATAGAGAGGCTTACCGTCGTTAAACGCGGAATTGTTGAAAAGGCTTTGGATAGGGTATTTAAACGGCCAATCAGGCGGCCAGGTGGCTATGTTGCTGAGAAGTATTTTGTTTTTGATCCGTCCATTTTGCAGTTGCCGGATCAGGTGTACCTGGATGGCTACTGGCAGAGCGAAAAATATTTCGCAGAAATTGAGACGATAATTCGTGAAGAGTTTACGATAAAATATCCGCAAACGGATAAAAATAAGGTATTGTCAGATAGTATAAAATCAGGTAATTCTGTAACGGTACATGTAAGACGTGGAGATTATGTGAATAATCCGGAGACGAATAGCCTGCATGGAGTTTGTGGTATAGACTACTATCAACGATGCATAGATTTTATCATAACAAAAATTGCCAATCCTCATTTCTTTTTCTTTTCTGATGATCCGGAATGGGTGAAAAATAATCTTAAGATAAAATACGAATCAACGGTGGTGGAACACAATGGGGCAGAAAAGTGCTATGAGGATTTGCGCCTGTTAAGTCAGGGTAAATATCACATTATTGCAAACAGCACTTTTAGCTGGTGGGGAGCGTGGCTCAATAAAAATCCCGAGAAAATGGTTGTTGCTCCTGAAAAATGGTTTAAAAAAGAAGATGTCAATACAAAAGGCTTTATTCCAGAAGATTGGATCAGACTCTAGTGAAATAAACATTCTATACGAAAATGATTTATATAGAGATGAGGAACCAAAAGTATCGTTTTGATGCTGCTCTCGGATCATGGAGGATGTTTCGGCAAAAACGATCTCTGGGGGGCACGGCTTCTATCATCCTAAAATTATGGAAGTGCCTTTTGTATACGTTGATGTAAAAAAACGTAACTATTCAGCGAAACGGATGGTGAGAGAGAATATTTTCTCAGAATAGTTAGGAGCCGATAGGGAAAACGGG
>NZ_MJUW02000052.1 GCF_001753675.2 Candidatus Brocadia sapporoensis
TCGGGATTTTCCCGTCTGCCCGTTTTCCCTATCGGCTCCTAACTATTCTGAGAAATTATTCTCTCTCACCATCCGTTTCGTTGAATAGTGAGGAATTTTCGTAACCAACGAATTTTTTGATTTAAACAAATTTCTTGAAACTAAAATAAAAACCGGCTACACTAAGTTTGTTATGTTGATCAAATTTTTGTAAAAACCCTAATTCAATTCTCTAGCTTTACAATTGTCTTGCGAGACATGCCCTTTGCAGGTAAATTGTAAAAATCGTAACAATTTAGTTTTTTAAAAAACCTCTGTATGAATAATATTGACTTGTGGGGGCAGGTTTCAAACCAGCCTCTACACTGCATGTAATACCCGGTTTTTATTGGAAATTTTCAAAAAACTAAATTGTTACTAAAAATCGAATTACGTGAAACTTTTCTTTGATATGGTTTGTTGTAAATTATGTAATTTCAAATACAAAACACTTCTTAAGGAGTGCAGCAATGTCTGAACATTTTTCAAATAAAGAAATCGGAGAAAAGTATAAAGCCGTGGTCTCTTCGGCAAAATGCCCAAACTGTAATGGAGAAGCTGTTTCTGTTGCTGTTAAATCCCTAAAATTGCCTTGGATGGTAAGGTGTTTCAGTTGTGGGTATAGTGATGTAATAATGTGGATTGAAAAGCAGGTAATGGAAGCATTAAAAAACGTAAAAGTATTCAATCAAATTTGGAAGGATGGCGAATCGATTGAAATAATTTTGAAATAAACGTGGAGGACGGCCTCCGTCTTCCCGTTTATGGGAAAAGCCGCGAAGGCCAGAAACGTGCCTCTAGTATTGTATGACAGAAAATATATCGTACGGTGAGAGATTTTTTTTGCCGTTGAGAAAGGTTAATTCAATCAAAAACGCACAACCCAGGATATTCCCGCCAAGAGATTCTACCATTTTACAGCAAGCAGACATGGTTCCGCCGGTGGCTAATAAGTCGTCTACCATAAGCACCTGCTGACCTTTTCTGATTCCATCCTTGTGTATTTCGAGCACATCGGTACCATATTCGAGTGCATAGCTCATGCTGATCTTTTCGTAAGGAAGTTTGCCGGGCTTTCTAATAGGAGTAAATCCGGCTCCCAGATTAAAAGCAATGATTGGCGCTAAAATAAAACCCCGTGCTTCAGTACCAACAACGACGTCGATCTTCTTGCTTTTATAATGGTCAGAAATTATTTCAACAGCGGCTCTTAATCCTTTTGGATTTTGCAGGAGAGTGGTAATGTCTTTAAAGCTAATGCCTTTTTTGGGGAAATCAGGCACTTCGCGCACTAAATTCTTTAATTCATTCATACGTCATTTCTCTTTTGTCAGGATATAATGTAATTTTCTGATAGTCTCTTTCTCTATTTGTCTGACGCGTTCACGGCTTAAATGTAATAACGCACCAATTTCTTCCAGAGTCTTTGGCTCACCATCCGCTAGTCCGTATCGCAGCTTTATTACCGTGGCTTCCCTTTTATCAATAATCTTAAGGAATTTTTCCAGATTCTCCCTTTCATACATTTCTTCCACTTCTTCTTCGGGCGTTGGTGTCTTCTCGTCAGGCAAAATATTACTCAATGCCCAGATGAGATCCGAGCCGGTAAAGCCTTCACTGTTGATGGATACGGTTGAACGTGTCGCATGTTCGATCAATTCAACTTTTTTTGCAGTAATATCCATCTCTTCAGCAATCTCGTTATGGCTCGGCGCCCTTTCAAGTTTATCGAGCAGATTCGTTGAAGTGATTTTAAGCCGGGATATTTTTTCAAACATATATGAAGGAATGCGGATCATTTTTGCTTTGTCTGTCAGCGCCCTGCGGATTGCCTGCTTAATCCACCACGTTGCATACGTGCTAAATTTATATCCCGTCGAAGGATCGAATCCCTGAACTGCACGAATCAGCCCCAGGTTTCCTTCCTCAATCAGATCCAGGAAAGAAAGCCCCCGGTGGATGTATTCTTTGGCAATACTAATCACCAGGCGCAGGTTAGAACGTATTAGTTCTTCCCGCGCCTTTTCATCTCCCTCGGTAACCTTTCTTGTTATTTCTTTTTCCTCTTCAGGAGACAGCAATGAAATTCGATTAATTTCTTTCAGGTATATTTGTAATGCGGATTTCGTATAACGCCTCCTTCTTTCCTCACATCACGAAGTCAAGGGACGCCTGCAGCACCCGAATCCTATGTATTCATAGCCGAAGCTTCATCGCCCGATGGTTTCTGAGAATCTTCGTTTGGCGTCGCTGGTATTTCACTTCTTCCTTCTGCACCAAACATTTTTTTCAGACTGAGCCCAATCTTTCTTGCCTCAGGTTCAATGCGAATAACCCTTACTTCCAGGTCATCACCAATATTGACAACATCAGCGGGATTATTAACCTTCTCGCTGGACAATTCCGAGATATGCAACAACCCTTCGATTCCTTTTCCGAGTTCAAGAAATGCGCCGAAATTCGTTAACTTCGTAACTTTACCGGTGATAACATCACCTACCTTATATTTCTCAGGAATCTCTTTTACCCATGGGTCATCGGAGAGTTGTTTCAGCCCCAACGCAACCCTCTTTTTTTCCCGATCGACAGAAAGCACCACGGCCTCAACTTTATCTCCCTTTTTAACAATTTCCGAGGGATGTCCCACCTTCCTGGCCCATGACATGTCAGATATATGAAGCAATCCGTCTACCCCTTCTTCAATCTCAATGAACGCGCCATAATTCGTCAGGTTGCGAACGCGACCCTTGATCTTTGTTCCCGGCGGATATTTTTCTTCGATAACCGTCCAGGGATTCACTTCCGTCTGTTTCATGCTGAGTGAAATTTCTTCTTTTTCTTTGTCTATTTTGAGAACGACAACTTCAACCATGTCCCCGATCGCCACCATTTCTGACGGATGATTAATACGACGGGTCCAGGACATCTCTGAAATATGCACAAGACCCTCGATCCCCGTTTCCAGTTTAACAAATGCGCCATACGACATAATATTGACGACCTGTCCCTTTACCCTGGAGCCCACGGGATATTTTTCATCGATGAGGAACCATGGGTTTTGAGACTTTTGTTTTAACCCAAGGGCAACCTTTTCTTTTTCCTTATCGATATCAAGTATCATTACCTCAACTTCATCATCAATGGCGAGCATTTCCGATGGATGACTTATCCTTCCCCAACTCATATCGGTAATATGCAGAAGCCCGTCCAGACCGCCCAAATCAATAAATGCACCAAAGTCTGCAATATTTTTTACCAGACCTTTCCTGGTCTGCCCAACAGCAATCTCCGACAACAAGCCCTGTTTCTTTTTGTCGCGGTCTTCCTCGATAAGCTTTCTCCTGGAAACAACAATATTTTGTCTCGATTCATCGATTTTTAGTATCCGGCAGGTGACTTCCTGCCCAATGTATTGAGATATATCGCCTGGCGGTTTTACATCAATCTGGGAGGCGGGTAAAAATATCGGTACGCCCATATCGACGAGCAGGCCTCCTTTAATTTTTCTCGTAACCCTGCCAGTTATAATATCCCCCTCTTTATATTTTGCAATAACCCTTTCCCAGCCACGAATGCGGTCTGCTTTTCGTTTTGATAATTTAATAAGCCCCGAATCGTCTTCTACTGCTTCTAATAAGACCTCAACATCGTCACCTATCTTTATTTCAGAGGGATCGTCAAATTCAAACTTCGGTATCATACCCTCGGATTTATAACCACAGTCTATAACAATATTATCGCCCAGTGCGCTGAGAATACGCCCCTTTAAAACCGAGCCTACCTCAAAATTCTGTATAGAATCATAGTAAGTGGATTCTATCTTTTTTTTATTATCCGCACTTCCCACGATAGCTTCTACCTCTCGCTCAATATCGGCTAAATTTACATTATACTCTTTTAAAAAATCTCGATCCATAATTTAACGATCTCTCCGAAATAAAATGAAAAAAAATAAAAGGTTTTTAAGATAAATGTACGTTTACTCGTTCGTTAAAAATCCTGTTTTTTTACCGCAGATTCAAGTTCTTCACATATCCGGCTGACCACTTCTTCAACCGACATTTTCGTAGTATTCAGGTAAATTGCATCGTCACTTTTCATGAGAGGAGAGTTCTTCCTTGTCGTATCCCGTTTATCGCGTATCTCTATATCTTTTATAACATCGGCATAAGAAACATCGCTATCCGGCAGATTCATCTCGCCGTACCGCCTTCGGGCACGCTCTTCAATTTCAGCATCCAGAAAAAATTTCTTTTCTGCATGCGGGAAGACAACGGTACCCATATCCCTCCCTTCTGCTATAATATTTCCTTCTGACGCAAACGTTCGCTGAAGCTTTACCATACGCTGCCGGACACTGGGTGTATTTGATATATAATGAACATTGTTTGTGACAGAAGGCAAACGGATTTTTTCCGTTACGTTAACTCCATCAACAAATATTTGCAAATCATCGTTCCTGCCCCCAAACCGGATGATGGTTTGATCCATAAGCTGGCATAAGGCGTTTGCATCTTTTAGGTCCACTCCATCCTGCAGCGCCTTCCACGTAAGCGCCCGATACATAGCCCCGGTGTCGAGGTATTTAAAACCCAGCCGTTTTGCCAGCATCCTGGCAACGGTACTTTTTCCTGAACCGGCAGGACCATCCATCGCTATTATCAATCAAAACCTCTCCCGTTATCGGCAATAGCGTTTCTGAGTAATATCCAGCATAGAAAAACAATAAATATACTATAATGAATATGGTATTGCAAGCCTTTTTTGCCTCAACTCAAACCACTCCGTTTTCTAATCCACCATTCGGCAGAAACGACTGCCAGTATTAACATCAGGATATAACCATTATCCCACAGGGAAATTTGCCGTTTGCCAACGAGTTTAACAATTACCGGATTTTCAATCGAAAATTTTTCACCCATATTTTTTGCGGGTAGTTCAAAATATTTCCCCCCGGATATCTCAGCCATCCTCGCAAGGATATCCCGCCGGATCGAAGTGTCTTTAAATTCCTTGTTTTTTAAAGCGACGGTAAAAATAGCATAATCCTGCCCAATCTCGTCATTTTCCTTCTTTCCTGCTACTTTAATAATATAGTACCCTTCCGTATTTTGCCTGACGACAAACCGATACTGACCGTCCGAGCCCGTGACGCCTTTTGCTGAGTAGATGCTTTTTCCGGAAAATTCGTTTGTAATGTTTATGTCTAATTGCACACCCTCCAGAGGTTGGTAGTTTCCACCCACAGCATCGATCCTGACTGGCACCTCCTCGTTTGGCAAGAAGGTATCCTTGTTTACGATAACACGGATAGGATTTAAGGCGGGATCTTTGATGAGCCACTTTATAGAATTTTGCCAAAATTTTATATAGTGCCGGTTACTGCCGCCTTTCCCAGGGGACAGGAAACCCCACCGCCACAGAGAATCGGTTGTTATTGCCATGCATCTGCCCCGCCCCGCCTCCCGAACCGAAATAAGTGGCGGGTTTCCCTTCGTCGGATAGATGGACAGGGATAGGGAATCCGGCTTTATTTCAGAAGTTACATTGCATCCGTCCAGTTCGGGCAGGCTCTTCCAGATAGCAGCATTTCTGTCTGAATTGACGTCAAGCGCCGTCACCGGATGTCTCAGGCCATCATGGGTCAGAACTGCCTTTAATCGTGTCGTGTCCGTAGTGTCTTTCCCGGCGTTAAGGCTTACAGGAAGGATTTCGTCAAGAGGTGTGCCGTCATACCCCCCTTGTGAAAACGATATATCACCGCCTACCATAATAAAACCACCGCCTTGTTCTGTCACAAATCTCTTGAGATTTGTCAGGTAGTGTGAAAAACGAAAAAACGCCGTGTCATAAGGACGATAGTCAAAGTTCTGAAAGATAACCAAGTCGAAACTATCGAGCGCCTGTGTAAATAATTCGTCTACAGGGAAAGGAATGAGACTCATCTCATCGCTCCTTGCATCGGAAACATCCGTTGGCGTCCGCAGAATGAAGAAAGATATGAGATCAATATTAGGATCGTTTTTCAATATCCGCCTGAGAAAACGCTCGTCCCACGACGGACGACCGCAAACATGCATAATCCGTATCTTATCGCGCACCACCTTCACAAGAAAACTGACCTGATTGTTTTCGCTGATTGCCTCATGGGGCTGGACAGGAACCGAGACCGAATAGAGAAAGGTACCGGTCGAAAGGGGCGTGAATGCCAGATCAATATGAAGTTCGCTTTCGTTCCCTGTATCCAGGATCTTCGAAGAAATAATATCGTTTCCTTGTTTTAGGGTAACCGGAAGTCTGAGGTCTTTATAACCATGAATCTTTATAACGACATCCGCCCTCCATGGACTTCTTACAAAGGTAAAACTGTCATAGGAAACTTTACTGATGGCAATATCCCTGGCGTCCATGTTGCCCCCCGGAGAAAAGGTAAAAAACGGGGTTGACAGGTCTTTCACGAGATTTGAAATAATTTCATATTTATCCAGGCTTGAAGGAAGTTCGGTTGTATCAGCGCCATCTGAAAAAACCAGATATCCCCTGACAGATTTACCTTCATATCGTTTTTTCAGAAGCTTCAGGGTCTGAGCAATGTCGGTATTTGCGCCATCGGGAACAATCCCCTTTTCGATATCATCATGAGTAATCTCCTTAATCGCGTCCGAGAAAGAAACGTAATCGACATCAAAATTATTCTCCAATTCCTTAACAAACGATGCATTATCATGAAAAAAATTCTTAACCAGCTGGAATCGGGTGATCCTCGTATCTCCCCCTTTCAGCGTCATACTCTCAGAATTGTCTATAAGACACACGACCTTGTTTTTTAACTTCAACACCTCCTTCCGCTCTATTTGCGGCTGAAGCAACAGCATAACAAAAAGCGCCACCATCAGAAAACGGAGCGCAAAAAGCACAGTTTGCTTGTTCCACAAAGGAAGGGCTTTGATACCGCGCCAGGAAAAATAAAGCGCAGAAATCGCCAGACACAGGACAAGCACACGCAACCATACGCTTTCAATGCCCGTGAAACTGATATGCCATCGGGTAAGATTTTCCATATCCTCTATTATCGTATTGGTACAAAAATACTCCCCAGCCAAACCCTCTCCTGCAAAAAGCAAGGGAGCTTTCCCTCCCCTGACTTCGTCACGTGCTTAACCGAACGATGGGGGGGATTATAAGGAAGGGCGGCGATTCTCTTGCCCTTTTGTGAGCCTTCGGCCCGTGAATAGTTGCCCGGCATAACCTTCATCTCGCCCCGTCTCTGGAGAAAATGCACTTTGAACGGCCAATTCAAAACGATTTGCCCAAGAGGTCTGCCCGTCTGCTTCTACCTGTTTTTTGTTTTTGTCCTGGCCCGCAGCTTCTTCTTTTCCAGCGCAGCTAACCGTCTCAAGGCATTTGCTTCACTTTGTATATCCACGTACTTCTTGAGCAAATTTGACCACGAGATGTAGGTAAAACCGTTGGGGTTCATGTGTGCCAGACCTTTTCTGACCAGGAAGGCGTCATTTTCCCACATATATAAAAAGTCCTTTTCGATTCTGCTTTGATTTCCGTTCTTCGCCCAGAACTCTCCGTAAAAACCACCCAGGAGGTCAGGATATTTTTCCGCAACGGGTGCAGGTGCTTTTGGTCTGTTTTCAGGCATAGGAGAGAGTATACCCTCTTCGTAAAGGGATTTGATCGTGGCGTAGGCGTCGCTCACGTACTGAAAAACGGAATCTGATGCCTTGTCCATGGAGTCAAGATAGTCGCGGGAAAACCTTGGAGAATGACACTGAACGCAGACCTCAATCCATGCCTCCCGTCTAGACATTAATTCCTTGCTATTCTTTAGATAATCCGTCGGTTTAATTCCTTTAAAGACATTATCATAAAATAACACATCACCCTCGCCCATAATCGCCTTCCTGACCATATTATGTGAATACTGCCCTTTGTAGTACATGTGACAGGATTGACAGGTGGGAGAGATATATTTCGCATCCTTTAACGGCTTGTTCCAATCCCAATTCTTACCATCGATAAGGTAGATAGAACCATGTTTGGAGTCCCGGTAAAATTCAATATCCGGATGATCGGGCCCGTTATGACAGGTTTGGCAGGCCTCCGGACGCCTGGACTCTGAAGCTTTGAAGGCGTGGCGGGTATGGCAACTGTCACACTTGTGCTGAATGGAGTGGCACATATCACAGCCCTGTACAATATTCTTATCTACCGCAGCCCATACATCCACGTCCAGATTGGCATCATAAGCCTTTGCATGGCTTTCCCTGCCGGGTTTCCAGTCAGGAATGCCGTATTGTTTTTCCGATTCGAACTCCTGGTATTCTTGCTTATGACATTCACCGCACAGGGCAGGACTCGGCATAGCCAGCTCTTTTTCATGATCAAGCTTTTCCGCCCCAACCTTGCCGTGGCAATCGATACACCCCACCTTCGTGAGTTTCCTTCCCAGGTTTTTTTCTATTTCGGCGAGCTTCTCTTTCTGGTAGTCCAGCAGTTTATCCAGGTTCGCATGGCTACTTTCTTCCCATGCCTTGACCAGACCCGGGTTTAATGCCTTATGGCAGAGCGTACACTCATCCGCCTGATAAACCCCTTTTGGCTCTTCCGGCGGTGAATAAAAGTAGTTCGGAGCCCAGTATCTTTGGGTAGGAATCGGTTTCCAAAATTCCCCGTACGGGCCAACCCCTTTATCCAGTTTTTGAGCCTCAATTCCGCTGCAAAAAACACCACACAGTATTGCTAATCCAACGAATGACCACACACCCTTCATGTGCGCTTCTCCCCCAAGTCTAAGTCCACGAAGATACTTGTTCAAAACGTATTTGATCCATAATTATATCACAGCATTATACAGTCGCAAACAAATTACCTGCAAGCATTCCCTGTTTCTCCCGCAGCCCGTTAGCGACTCTCTCGTCTTTCTTAACAACTTCATCGTTGAAAATCTTCGGAGGATTTATACCGTTGTGACTTGCGGGCAGGCATTTGTGTGGTGCAGCATCCCTGCTCTATTCTGTTGATTACACGAAGGATACGCCCGAACAATTCAAAAAACTAAGTTGTCTGGGCGCTCTTTCGGTTACCTTTCGTATGCTTGCAGTATGATGATGAAAGGAGGTCATTAATGACAGATGTTGGTTATCGGCAGTGTGACTCCTACTCAGGATTTCTGATAGCGGCTGCTTGTTTTCGTGGGCCAGAAAGTGCATTAGCATGTATACAAACCCATGTGGGGAAAATGGCTTATTTATACCTTTAGCCCGGAGAAAGAACAGATCTCCAATACGATTTAAACCATTTTGCCCGTTTTCCAAATCTCACATGCTATCAGGCAGCACTTGGCTTTTAATCAGGAAGTAAGTTATATCTTCGATTGCAGGGTAGCCCGCTGAAATAAAATGAAAATTCCGATGCAATTGAATTATTTTTTTTCTTCTCAGGTTGTACCGGCTAACTCATTTTCTGGCACAACGTCTTCCTTACGTTTTTTATTTTCCGGTACACGAGCACCTGCTTCCACCATCTCTTGAAAAGCTTCTATTGCGAAGGGCAATAAGGCCGATCGGTTTTTTTATTATTGCTTCTGATAATTGCAGAACCGATTGAGTTGTCTCCCGCATCCAGCCATAAAACAGACTTCTCCATCCCTCCTTCAGCATTCAGTGTTTGGTTAACTTTTCCGGGAAATTTGGTTAAAAAATTGCGACATTGTGCCACACAAATGCCTGCTTTGCTTTCTACAATTAAGAGGAAAACTTCACAGAATCGCCCCGAATAGGGATAAACCTACCCAATCCTCTCGGATCGGAGACGAGGGGTTTTTTGATGGCTATTTTAGATTTTTTGGAGAAAATATCAATGTGATATACTTTTCTTATCGATAAAATACCCTATGGGAGAAACGGTAATGATGAAAGAAGAACGAATGCAAAAGATCGAATCGTACGGCAAGGGATATGCCCTGCTTACGGAGGCCATAAAACAGTTTCCGAAGGAGATGTGGTCGTTCAAGCCTTCGCCCAATCGCTGGAGCATCCATGAAATTATTGTCCATATTGCCGATAGTGAGGCAAACGCATATGTCAAATGCAGAAAATTGATTGCCGAACCAGGAAAAGCCATTGCAACCTATGACCAGGACAAATGGTCTGCAGCATTTCACTACCCTGAGCAAAGCACGGAGGATGCGTTGGAATTATTCAGGAGACTTCGCCTCGCATCGTACAACCTTATTAAGACATTGCCCGGTCCGGCATGGTCAAACTCAACGGGTTCTATGGAGAATGAAACCGTTACTCTGGACGATTGGTTGAAGGTGTATGAGGAACATATACCAGAACATATCCGTCAAATGAGAAAGCGATACGAGGAGTGGAAAAAGAATCCTTAACACCGAGATGGAATAATTGATGCCAAAAACCATCTTGATTATATCGGAATTTTTACTTTTTTTAAGCGGGCTACGGGGTGGCATGGACAAACTCTGTTTGTCCATGGTGTTTGAATATCCACACGGATCCGGAATGTGTCACACGGACAAACAGAGTTTGTCCGTGCCACCCTGCAACCAAAGGCATAACGGGACGCATAGGAATTTCAGGAGTTTATTATTGTACCATTCACTCGCCCCCCAAAGACCTCCAATGCTTCGTTGTCATGCAACCGGACCCGTTCGAATGCCTCAATGCTCTTGCCAAAAAGGCTTATCCCATGTGTCATTGTAATTTCCTATGCCAGACCTGCTATCTTTACTCCTCCACCTCTCTTATACTGCACAAGTACCTTGATCTCCTTTTTGCACAATGAGTGAAACCTAATAGTAAACACAACAAATACGTGCAGGTGTCATTGCGAGGGCGGCAGCCCGAAGCAATCTCCAATGCCTGGGTTGTTTTGCGAAGTTCGCACTGAGCAATACGGAATGTGCTCGCAATAACAACGTTCTTTTTACGTTCACCACAGTATTACCGCGTAAAATCTTTTTTTCGCAAGCTTTTTTACAACCACCTTTCGCTCCTCCTTGACTTCGTCGTGATGGTTCGACAGGCTCACCATTCACGGCGCACATCCTGAGTCCGCCGAAGGATCCGTCGAACGATAGGGGGATTCGGTGCAGCTTTGCTGTGTTAGCCCGACTTTCGCAATTCGAGCTGAAAAAAGGTTATTTTTAGGCATGAATCGCCCA
>NZ_MJUW02000019.1:0-36655 GCF_001753675.2 Candidatus Brocadia sapporoensis
ATTTAAAACATTTTCGGCAGTAAGGCTGTCTTTTTATCAGATGCAGAGACGTATGACCATACATCTCTACACAAGACCCTTTGCTTTGCGCCCCCTGATCACTCAGGGTTTGCCTTTATCGCGATGCGTAACAGTCTCATTTATTGAAAAGCGCATAAATATCAAGGTGTGATTGTTTAAAAGCACTTGTCTTTTATCGTCGCATTCACCAGTAGCATTTCAATAAACGACTGATCGCTTCGTTTAATCCATTCTATTCAATCCTTAAAAAACGCCATGCATAGAAATGTTTTTAAACATCTTCTTCTCTCCTTTCTAAAAAATATTTGTAAAATAAAAAAGCCTCACTGCTAAATATTATTTAAAACATTTTCGGCAGTAAGGCTGTCTTTTTTAAACTACTTCCCTAATTGCGTCAGGATATTTTCTATATATATCCCCATACTTCCTTGTATGTTGTAAGACCCTTTGCTTTGCGTCCCCTGATCACTCAGGGTTTGCCTTTATCGCGGTGCGTAACAGTCTTATTTATTGAAAAGCGCATAAATATCAAGGTGTGATTGTTTAAAGCGCTTGTCTTTCATCGTCGCATTCACCAGTAGCATTTCAACAAACGACTGATCGCTTCGCTTAATCCATTCTATACAATCCTTAAAATGACGTGTCTTTAAATTAAATAATGCTTTATTATACTATTTATTTTCATTTTGTCAAAAATATTTTTAAATATAATCAAATGTGGGTGTTCATCCTGATGTGGGATATACGTGACAGCCTTCTTTATAAATCTCA
Source organism: Candidatus Brocadia sapporoensis (assembly GCF_001753675.2). Classification (GTDB taxonomy): domain Bacteria; phylum Planctomycetota; class Brocadiia; order Brocadiales; family Brocadiaceae; genus Brocadia; species Brocadia sapporoensis. The sequence continues at coordinate 793 of NZ_MJUW02000019.1, forward strand.
TTTAAACCATGGGTTATATATAATTTTTTCATGTAAAATCAGCGCTTTTTTAGAAATGATATATGTCGCCATACTTACTTTTCAGGTAAGCAATGAAATGATCTGTGTGAAGGGATTCGCCGGTAATTTTATTTGCTAATTCTTCCAGTGTAAATTTACGGCCATGGGTATACAGATGGATGCGAAGCCAATCAAGCAGACCACGAAATTCACCTTTCTCAAAGTGCCTGTTAAGATCGGGGATGTCTCTTTTGATCGTATCAAATAATTGTGCAGCAAAGATATTGCCGAGCGAATATGTTGGAAAGTATCCAAAGCTGCCGTGTGACCAATGAACATCCTGCAGGACACCCAATGCATCGTTCGGCGGTGTTATTCCAAGATATTCCTGCATTTTCTTGTTCCATAACTCAGGCAGATCGTTCACTGCCAGACGTTCCTCAAGCAGTGCATTCTCCAGCTCGAAACGTATCATGATATGCAGGTTGTAGGTAATCTCATCAGCCTCTACGCGGATGAAAGAAGGCTGTACCCGGTTTACCCCGCAGTACATCTTTTCATCGGTCACATTTCTGAATTGCCCAGGAAAAACGGTTTGGATGCGTGGCATGAAAAATCTCCAAAAAGGCCGGCTGCGGCCAACAAGATTTTCCCATAACCGTGATTGCGATTCATGAACGCCGAGGGATGCGCCTTCCGCAAGAGGTGTCTGTTCGAGTTCTGAGCGTATTCCCTGGCTGTAGAGCGCATGGCCAGCCTCGTGCAACGTTGCAAAAAAGGCGGCGGGGAAATAATCATGCAGTATGCGCGTGGTAATACGCACGTCGTTTATGGAAAAAGATGTTGAGAATGGATGAGGTGAACGATCCTGACGTCCGCGTTCGAAATCATAGCCAATCAATCGGGCCGCTTCGATTCCAATCTCCCACTGTGTCTGTTCATCAAACGTCTGGTGCAAAAAGGCATTGTCTACCAGATGCGATTTGGCTGAAATCGTTTGAACAAGCGGCACCAGTTCTCGTTTGATTGCCTGAAAAATTCCTTTTACCTGGCTTGTTTTCATACCGGGTTCGTATTCATCAAGCAGTGGATCGTAAATGTGGTCCGTGTATCCAAGGCACTGGGCGTAGTGTCTTTTCAGGTCAAGATTCCGTTGTAGGTATGGCGAAAAGTCTGAGAATCTTGACTCAGCCCTCGCTTTCTTCCAGGCATCAAAGGCATGGGCGCTGGCATAGGCAATTTCCGACACAAGAGCTGGCGGCACACGGCGCGCCTTGTCGTAGTCACGTTTTGTTATCCGGACAAGGCTTGCGTCATCCGATTCGTAGGGTAAGCCCTCAGTGTACTCATGCAATTCTTCCAGGAGATGTCCAATGACATTGTTAATAAATTTTTCATGGGAAATATGGCTTAAGGTCGCAAGCTGCCTGGCGCGCCCTGCTGCACCACCTGGCGGCATATAAGTTTGCTGATCCCAATCAAGTACAGCTATAGCGTGATTGATATCAATTATTTCAGCCAGTCGTTTCTTTAAGTCGTTGAGTTTCTCTTGCATGTGTCCTCCGGATATGTTACAAGTTCAATCCATAATGATTGCTAATTCAATGTAAGGAATTTAATCTTTTGTGTCTCCTCTAGAAAGAGGGGATATAGGTGTGCAAAATACGGAAACACACCGCCGGCCTATAGGCAGGTTAACCGCCTCAGGTTGACATCAGCACAACAAGCGGGGACGCTTATCCTACCAATAAAGGATAGCTATGAAATCACTGCCAAAGGCAGTCTAATTTAAAGCATGAGAGTAAATAGAAATTACTGTCTTATTCAACCATATAAGGACAGATAGTGCAAGGGGATAGCCGTATAGCATATCGCCTCATTCTTGATAGGCACGCCAGATCCCTACTCATCTTACACAGTTTTTATCATTTTATTTTTTACAATAGTATGGACATTATGCACAGACCAACGTGGGTTGAAATTGACCTGAATGCCCTACGGCATAATTTGCTTTCCATACAAAAGAAGATTGGTCAGCAGATCAAAATTATGGGCATTGTCAAGGCTGATGCCTATGGCCATGGCGATTACGAAGTAAGCAGGGTTTTATTAAGACACGGAGTTGCGATGCTGGGGATCGCTATCCTTGAAGAGGGCATTCAGTTAAGAGACAAAGGCATTCAAGCGCCGTTATTACTTTTGGGAGGCATCTTTGAAGAACAAATCGACACCGTTATTCACCATGACGTGATACCATCCGTTTATGATCTGGGGCTCGCTGAAGTTTTATCAAAACGGGCGCAGTATTTTCAGAAAACCATGAATGTACATGTGTATGTGGATACCGGCATGGGCAGTATTGGCGTACGGTACGATAAGGCCGTCGAGTTTGTAAGATCTTTACAGGAGATGAAAAATCTTTCCATTGGCGGAATCTACACCCACTGCTCTGGTTCAGATGAAAGGGAATCAGCATATACCGACTTGCAAATCAGCAGATTCAGGGATGTTCTGGCGCACCTGGATGCGATCAAGATACGTATTCCATTAAGACATATGGCGAATAGCGGGGCCATTATCGGGCATCCTAATGCTTATTTTACCATGGTGAGGCCTGGTCTTTCACTCTACGGGCTCTACCCTTCAGATGAGGTATCGAGGGATATTGGCGTCAGGCCGGTCATGTGTTTCAAGACGCGCATTATTCATATCAAGGATATGGAACCCGGCGATGCTGTGGGATATGGCAGAGCACACACGGTTGCAAAACCTACCCGTGTCGCAACCCTTCCCTTCGGATATGATGACGGCTATAACCGGCTGCTTTCTGGTTCTGGGCAGGTCATTATACGAGGTGTAAAGGCACCCATTATAGGACGGGTCTGTATGGACCAGTGTTTTGTGGATGTAACCCACGTGCAAGGAGCAACCGTGGGTGACGAAGTTGTCGTATACGGCAGTCAGGGGCAAGAGTCCATTTCCGTAGAATCCGTAGCAAAACAACTCAATACCATCCCGTACGAGATTACGTGCAATATGAGCAAGCGCGTACCCAGGGTCTATGTTAACGGATACAAGGACGAAGCGTGATGCCTGGCCCTCAAGCTGGGTACTCACTCTACAGAGACAAGCGCCAAACCGGATCTCCTTCGGTCTGTTCCTTGTCAGGATAGTATTGTGTAACCAACGTGTGATGCCCTTTGCTGTGATTTTGATGTGGATGTGTGAAGGCCGGAAATAGAAGGTGTGGAGTACAATGCAGTAACAATTATTTCATAACCTCCCCTCCGAAACCGGAATGATTCGTTCCTTGGAAAAAACAAAAAATTTGTATTCTTTTTCTGTTTGTGTTAATTTCAAAAGCGCTTTCTATAATTTCTCCATTTGTAAAGAGGTTTGACATTGCAATACGGTAAATAACGTTGTCTGTTTATCTTTACCGAAGGGTGGGGGCGGGTGAAGATGCCCAAAACTTTGGGTCGCAAGCATCCCAACGCGCCTGCCGATTGGCGCTGGCAATGGCTCTTCCTGCAAGAAGAACCGGTGGAAGAACACGAAAACCACCGAAGCCGGAATTACAAAAAGGGCAAGTTGCCAAACCTTTCGCCACTCTTTTACCACGCATCTTTTGGAATCAGGTTATGACATTGGGACTATTTAAGAATTACTGGGACACAAGGATGTTAAAACAACTATGATTTACACGCATGTGCTGAATTACGGTCCAAAAGGAGTGCGAAGTCCAATTAATAAACCAAAAGCAGGTGTCTTATACGGATCCGTATAAGACACCTGCTTTTCATAACAATTTTGCGCAACATATAAGGAAGTAAATGAGATAATGAGATTTTTATATCCAAAAAACCGGCGTAATAGACTGACAGCCCAGCATGCCGGGGGACAATTATAATGACCAGTCTAATTATTGTTAGGCCTATATAGAAGCTTCGAGGTGATCAGTGGAAAATCGAAAAGACAATCACATCAATTTTGTCGAGTTCCCGGCCAAAGACGTTCTTGGTCTTTCTCAGTCCAAGCGCTTCTTCTCTGAAGCTTTCGGCTGGTCGTACCAAGATTGGGGCGACGACTATGCCGATACAAACAGCGGTGGCTTGGGCAGCGGGTTCAATGCAGACCCGACACATCGTCCAATTCAGCCGCTGGTAGTCTTGTTTTCTTCCAACCTTGAGGCAACGCGGGACAAAGTGCTTGGCGCTGGGGGCTTGATCACTCGAGACATATTTTCTTTTCCAGGCGGGCGGCGGTTTCATTTCAAGGAGCCAGGCGGCAACGAGCTTGCCGTTTGGTCAGACAAGTGAATTGCTGCAGGCCTAACAATTCGTCGCAGCCGACCGCCTACGGCGGCGGCTGAACTCAGGGCGTTATACGGTTTAATTAAGAATAAAACATGGGAGGTGATGTGAGAACCCTTGAAAAATCAAGGATCGTATGGACTGATTACATGATATAAACCCGCTACTCCCTCAATATTCCAGTTAAGTGCTTTTTCTCTTCTCTAACCGTTACCTAATAATACCGTTTATGCTAGGCTGTACTGTTCCCACAATAGGTGGATTATCGAAAGGATTCTTCTGGGCAAGGAAATGGGGATGTGAATGTATTCAAATCTATGTAACGCTTTCCCGGCGATGGGATGTATCTGCATTGACATCCGAAGAAGTGATTAGATTCAAGGCTGCCTGGCAGGACAGCCCGGTCAAAAAAGTCGTTGCCCACGTTCCCTATCTGGTTAATCTCGCATCTTCCGATAAAAATCTCTGGCAAAAATCGCGAGAACGGCTGGAGACGGAATTATCAAGGGCGAGACAATTCGGCGTAAATTTCCTGATCCTTCATCCGGGCAGTTGCGGTAATTCAAACAAGGAAGACGGCATGAAGAGAACCATTGAAGCCCTCCAGGCCATTTTGAGCACGCGCGGCAATTCAAAAACTCAAATACTTCTGGAAACCATGGCTGGCCAGGGAACGTCTATAGGTTCTGCCTTTGAAGAAATCGCCCGTCTCCTGGACGAAATGAAACATCCGGAAGTCATGGGCGTATGCCTCGACACCGCACACGTTTTTGCAGCCGGATACGATATCAGGGGATATGAGGGTTACGAAACCGTTCTCCGTGAATTTGAAAGAATTGTGGGAATCAGGAAAATAAAGGCAATTCACGTGAATGATTCCCGGACAGGACTCGGCTCCCGCAGTGACCGCCATGCCGGTATTGGGGAAGGAAAATTGGGGTTGGAAACGTTCCATGCCCTCATGAGAGACCCAAGGTTCCTGAACATTCCCAAAATCTTAGAAATTCCGGAAATGAATACCAGAAGCGAAGACAATTTAAGGTTACTGCAAAAACTCCGATCAATCCCTGGTCGTATCCCAAAATCTCCGGGATTGAGAAAGAAGCTTATACGAAAAGAAGGCGATTCCGGATGAGTCCATTTTTTCTCAACGTGACTGGCAACCGAACGCTCCTGTAATGCCACTTGTACACGGGGGGCTGTTTCCATATGGCCCTTCTTTTCTTTATGGTTTAGTATTTCCTCAAAACTACTTTCTATCATAATTGTAGGGCTTTTTCTTTGGTCAGGTCTTTTTTGTCTATTCTACTAAGTTTACAGACGTCCGGACCTCAAGACCCCAATGGCAAGCCCCAAACCGAGAAAGCCTGCAAAGACAAATCCCACAATGCCCAGTACCGGGAAGCCATTTATAAGGGGGCCTCGGTTGGTCATAACAATAAGGGAAGACCCGATGATCAGGGCGGAGATGACCAGGCTAAAGGAAATCCGATTACTGGATTTGTCCATTTCAGAGATAAATTTTGAGAGTCCCTGATGCTCAAATTCAATTTTGAGCTTACCCCGTTTTATCTTTTTTACTATTTCGTAGGTATCTCTCGGAAGTATTCTCAGGATGTCCAGGAGTTCCGATGAATATGATGTTATCTCCTTGATAATGTGCTTCATATCGTATCTATCGTGTACCAGCTTTTCCACAAAAGGTCTGGTGTGAGCTATGGTATTAAACTCAGGGTCTAGCTGCCTGGCAACGCCGTCTATGGTAGCGAGCGCCTTGTTTAAGATGTGGAATTGCGGGGATATCTTTAATTTGTGTCTCGTCATGAGATCAATGGTTTGCGGAAGTATAAGAGACAGCTCAATCTGCTTCAGGGGAATATCATAGTATCTTTCCAAAAAATCCGCTATATCATTCTTGAAATCATGCAGGGTATCCTCCTCAACAAAGGCGCCCAGTCTTTCCAAGGCCTTCAGGATGCCGTTGATGTTTTTCATGGATACAGCGATCAGGAGGCTTACAATGACGTCCTTCGTGTCTTCATCGAGCCTGCCTACCATTCCAAAGTCTATGAAAGCGACGACATTATTCGGCAGGATGAAGATGTTTCCCGGATGTGGGTCTGCATGGAAGAATCCGTCAATAAATATTTGCTGCAGGACGGCATTGGCACCATTTGCAGCGACAGCCTTTTTTTCTTCAGCGGTGTGTATCTGATTTAAGTAATCGTTCAGCCGGATACCCTTGATTTCCTCTGTGGTAATAACCCTTGATCTGGTACAGTCCCAAAAGACGGCGGGAATATGAACCATCGCTGAATCCTTAAAGTTCTTGCGGAATCGATCGATATTATGCGCCTCGCAGGTAAAATCAATCTCCTTTGTGATAACCTTGGAAAATTCGTCAACGATACCGATAGGATTAAAAAGCCTGACCTCCTGCATATACCGGTTCGCCAGTTGGGCCAGGGTGTAAAGGATGTCAATATCCGTTTCGATCGTTTTGCGGATATCGGGACGTTGCACCTTTACGACGACACTCTCACCCGTCTTGAGCTTCGCCCGATGCACCTGCCCGAGAGAGGCTGCAGCCAGGGGTTCCGGATCAAAGGAAGCGAATAATTCTTCCGGATATTTCCCAAAGGATTCCCTGATCTGCTTTCGCACACATTCATAACCAAAGGGGGGAACATGGTCCTGGAGCTTGCTCAGTTCATTGCAGAGATCTAAAGGAATCAAGTCCGGCCGAATGCTGAGAATCTGTCCAAATTTTATAAAGGTGGGACCGAGTTCCTCCAGCGCTTTTCTGAGCCGGACGGCGCGAGACTCCCGAGGTTCGATAAAACGGCGCACTATCCGCATTTTGATAATACCCCTTCCAATAATATGATCTTCCAAACGAAGCTGCTGAATGGCAAATCCAAACCCGTGCTTGGTCAATATTCTGAGAATCTGATTGAAACGGCGTATATCCCTGATTTTTTGTCTTATTTTTCTGAATTGCATGGTTTTTGTGCTTGCCCTGGCGCTTTGTTATAACGTCTGGTCTTCTCTGGATTCCAGTCTTTTTATAATTTCATCGAGTTTTTTCTGCATTTGTTGGAGTTCTTTTCGTGTCGGTATATCCAGTTTGTGGAGCATGTTTTCCACAATCTTTTCGATCCTCGATTCAACCTCCTCTTTGCTTGATAAAACTTTTTTAAGCAGTTCATTTACCTGAGCCTTTGCTTCATCCTTCTTGATCTCTCCCTTTTTTACCATTTCATCAATGACTTCCTCGATATTTTCTTTCGTGAGAAGCACTGCCCCCAAACCAAGATTGATTACCTTATTAATGATCTCTGTAACCACAGCCTTTCCTCCTTACCTTATAAAATGTTCGAGAATTTATATTGCAGCAGGGACAATTCGTGCTGGCAAGAATTCTCCATTTCTCTATGAATAGAAGCCGCCGGGAGCCGTATCCTTGTTCCACACTTGTATAACATTTCATAAAACCTATACGCAAGCAAATGTTCTTGCGAGGAATGGAACAACGAAGCAATCTGTTGTTTACAAAAGACCTAAGATTGCTTCGCTGTCACCCGCAATGACTAATATATGTAGACATCTTTGTAAAACGCTACACTAGATAATTACGCACCAGAATCTTGCCTTTGTGCAAGATTCTGGTAAAAACTCATTCTTGTTTCTAAAAAACTATTACTGCCCGATAACGGAATTAATGGTTCATTTGCTCATCAGTAATCAGTCACCCTGCTAACTATCTCTCTGCGGAAACCGATGCGGTAATATTGATATGTTAAAAAGGCGTATTCAGGTTCAGGCGATGTGATGATATTTTACTGAATTTTACAAATGATTCCCTCCGCATCCTTGAAATTTATTCTAAAAGAATTAAGCCGTATATATTAGCTTCCTCATTTTTGTCTTTCAGTGTCTCAATTTTGAAGTTATGATTTCTTGCTGTCTGATAGACGTCGATACCGCATGCCTCCATAGAGGGTCTTGCTTCCATCGTGCGAATACAGGAATGTGTGGTATCGCAGTTCTCACATAATTTGCAAGGACCCGCTCCTAGTCCAAAAGCTTTATAAAATCCCAGTGCAAAAGCCAACTTTTCGATTTCTGCCGTAATATACCGCATCTGCCAGCTCATGTGTCCGTGAAGAAGCAATGCCCGGTTATATTCCCTGAGAATCTCTTTCATTTCTTCATACGATGGCGAGTGAGGCGGGCAGGTGAGTTTTTTTCCGTATTCTTCACATCCATATTTACATTTTAACTGAACCCATCGCCCGGTAATGATGGTATTCGGATGAATGACTGCTGCCTGTGCACAGCCAAGTTCCTTTGCTTTTTCTATTAATACCTTGCATGCGTCTGTAAGATTCTGACGTGACGTAATAACGGTCTGAAATTCAGGCAAAGCCGAATCTGGGGGATACATTGGTAAATCTCCTGAAAAATTATTTATATTCCCTGGTACTATAAACAAGGCGGAAGGTTTAATCAAATATTTTTTACGGAATGTGTACGCAAAGACATTTTGTTGACAGGGAAAATTCCCGAAGTATAATCTGTCGGTGTATTGAGATGGCCTGCCAGGAAAGAAACCTTTCATGATCCCGGCATGTCATTTGTGCGGCATTATTATTGCGATTTTATGAAGGAAGAAAAGAAACGTCCTACAATAAAACAGCTTCCTACCCATGAGAGACCACGGGAAAGACTAATCCAAAGTGGTGATGAACATCTGACAGATGCAGAACTCTTAGGAATCATCATTCGTGATGGCACTACCAATTACAGTGCAGTTGATTTAGCACAAAAGCTTCTTTCCGAGTACGGAGATTTTCGAAGGCTGAGTACGGCTTCTGTTGGCGAATTGTGCAGGATAAAGGGGATAGGCCCGGCACGGGCGGCACAGATCAAGGCATCCTTAGCCATCGCAAAACGGTTTTCTACCATTTCAGTAAAACCTCTTCAGCAATTCAAGTGTAGCAATGACATCTTTGATCATTTCCACGAACGTTTACGCGGAAAGAAACAAGAAGTCTTTTCCGTCGTGCTCCTTGACAATAAAAACCGTGTTATCAAAGAGTTGCAAATCTCTGCGGGCAGCCTTACCTCAAGTATTGTTCACCCCAGGGAGGTTTTTAATCCGGCAATTAAGGAATCTGCAGCCTCAGTGATCTTTGTCCATAATCACCCCTCAGGTGATCCCGAACCCAGCAAAGAAGACCTCCAAATAACCAGACGATTAGCAGAGGCAGGAAATATTGTTGGCATAAAAGTTTTGGATCATATTATCATAGGAAACGAGTGTTTTGTCAGTTTTAAGGACAAAGGGATTATGTCTTGACAATAACTTTTGATATGCTTATACTTGTTTTCGTTCGCTTGTCAATGTGCACACCTCCGCCAGGATTAGTAATTCTTTGCTGTTAAATGCAATTTGCTTTAGATCCAGCTATTTTATGAAGATGGGTTTTTAATTTAATTGTGTAGAAATTTTCATTTTATTTAAGCGGGTTGCAGGGTGGCACTGACAAACTTTGTTTGTCAGTGTGATATATTCCGAAGACATAACTTGATGCTTAAAAATATTCAGGTACGGGGAATGGTGTGCTATGCTTTTACAAGCCAGAAAACGATTGTTAGCGCCCATAGCTCAATTGGATAGAGTCACGGACTACGAATCCGGAGGTTGGAGGTTCAAATCCTCCTGGGCGCGTTTTACATTTCTGCAGCAGCATTTATGGTAATTATGGAAGAGATACAGAAGCATGAGTATTTCATGAGGCAGGCTATCGCAGAAGCGGAAAAGGCCGTGGAAAAGAACGATGTGCCTGTAGGGGCGATTATTGTTTATGAGGGTCGCATTATTGCCCGTGCTCATAATCAGCGTGAAATGCTCAATGACCCTACTGCTCATGCAGAAATGATCGCAATAACTCAAGCTGCAGCCTATCTGGAAAACTGGCGTTTACGGGGGACAACCCTCTATGTAACGCTGGAGCCCTGTGCAATGTGCGCTGGCGCATTGGTGCAGTCGAGGGTAAATACCCTGGTTTACGGAACTGCGGATAAAAAGGCAGGTGCATGCGTATCCGTGATGAATATTGTGCAGGAGCCACGGTTTAACCACCGACTGGAAGTTGTGCCGAATGTTCTTGCCAAGGAATGTAAGTGTTTATTACAAAAATTTTTTTTGGAAAATTGCCGGACAAAATAACCCCTTGTCTGCCGAAACAATCCGGGTGATTTGAGCCGCAAGAGTAGGAGAGGTGCCAGAGTGGTTGATCGGGACGGTCTCGAAAACCGTTTCTCGCATAACAGCGGGACGTGGGTTCGAATCCCACCCTCTCCGCCAGCAAAAACAACGAAATTGGGAAGCTGTGAGATTGAGTATGTGAGAATTTCCCAACACTGCACCTCCAGATCTCTTATTGAACGTTAAAGTCTTTATGAATTTTTAAACACCGGTATTGGAGAGGTGTCAGAGAGGCCGAATGAGCGCGCTTGGAAAGCGCGTATACCGACAAAATCGGTATCGCGGGTTCGACTCCCGCCCTCTCCGCCAGTTTATATAAAACAGGCCGTGCTAGATGGGGAGCTAGCGGTACCCTGTAACCTGCAACCCGCTACAGCAGGATCAATCGCTTTTTCGAGGATCCAAAGAACATTAGTCTTATCGATGTAAGTGGTGATGAGGGCCGGATCTCATGCAATAAGAGATTGTGTGAACCTGGTCAGGTGCGGAAGCAAGCAGCCATAAGCATATATCCTTAATGTGCAGTGAGCCCGTCTGGCCTGAGCTTACTGCATAGACAAGCTAATGGGAATGGAGACAGAAAAAAGTGCACGGCCCTTGTGTTCAATTTTTATAACAAGGCGCTTGTCTCATAAGTTTTCATTCCATTCATCATAACAAAAGAAAGTGTATTGCTATGAATTATATGAGGGAGTATAATAGGACAGCGATTTGTTGCGAATAATTATCAGGGGAAAGGCTTATGTCATATGTTGTATTAGCCCGTCGATATCGTCCTCAAACTTTTGAGGATCTGGTAGGTCAAGAACCTATAGTACTAACACTCCGGAATGCAATCCGCACGAACAGGGTTGCTCATGCATATTTGCTCGCAGGGCCACGAGGGGTGGGAAAAACCTCGATGGCACGGATACTATCAAAGGCATTGAATTGTAAACATGGACCCACGGATACCCCATGCAACGCCTGCGATATTTGCCGGTGTATTTCTGAAGGTAACGATATCGATGTTTTAGAGATCGATGGTGCGTCAAACCGGGGAATCGACGAAGTCAGGAATATTCGTCAAAACGTAAGTTACGCCCCGTCACGCGCCCGTTACAAAATTTACATTATCGACGAGGTACATATGCTCACCCGGGAAGCATTTAATGCCCTCCTGAAAACCCTTGAAGAGCCGCCGTCACACGTTAAGTTTATCTTTGCTACAACAGCAGTTAATCGCCTTCCTGAAACGGTGCAATCCCGATGTCAGAGGTTTGATTTCAGGAATATTGCTATTCATGATATTGAAAAACGGCTGTTAGACATTTGCAGGGCTGAAGGAGTTCAGGTTGAAACTGCTGCCATTCACACAATAGCTCGATATGCGAAGGGCGGATTGCGGGATTCTCAATCAGTTTTAGACCAAATCCTCTCGTTTTGCAAGGACCGGATATCTCCGGAGGATGTAAATTTTGTCCTTGGCTGTATTGATGAAGACAAGATACTTGTTCTTTTTGATAGTTTTGTCAGGAAAGACGCATCTTCAGCCTTGAAGATGGTAAATGAGATTTTAGGTGAGGGAAAGACCGCCGGAGAATGTATTGATCAGTTGTTATCCTGTGTGCGGGAGCTTTTGATAGCTTCCTCCTGTGGCCGGGAGGCGAACTGGATTGAGTTCAATGCATCTTTGATACAAAAATATGGGGATTCCTTTTCCCAGGATACCCTGATGTACATGGTGCAAATATTTTCCGATGCAAGGATGCGCACAACCGATTCTCTTTTACAGCGTATTTTGCTGGAGATGGCTGTAATCAGGATTTGTCGCATGGAATCTGTTGAGTCGTTATATGATATTGCTGAAAGGTTGGCAGCTTTAGAAGGCGGCCTTGTACACAGTAACAATGAATCCGTTAAAAAAAATACGGAAATCATACCACGTCAAGAATCTGTTTCCCAGCAGATGGTTTTAGAACCAGCAACGGAAGAATATCGCGCACCAGTAACGAACAAAAAAGAGAATTTAGAGAGCGTGCAAGGCGAAAAACATGTTTGGGAAAAGATTCTTCTGTCCGTCCAGAACAAGAAAAAATCAACCTGGGCGCTTTTAAAAGAAGGACAATTCATTGGGTGCAAGGATGGAGAAATTACAGTTGAATTTCCCAGCAAGTGTTTCTTTCATAAAGAAAAGCTTGATCAGATTGAAGAAAAAAAGCTTATTGAACAATGTGCCAAAGAGGTGATACAAGGCAATGTGAGACTAAAGCTGAGGGTGTCAAAAAATGGAAGTCCTGAAAAGAGGGATGCGCCGGTTTTCCCGGACCGGGAATTTTCTGATCGACCGGCAGTTGATTTGTCTGTTTCTGAACCAGCGGTAAAAAAGACCCTGGATCTTTTTGGCGGCCATGTTGTTAAGATACATAATAAAGGAGGCTAACACATGAAAGGTTTTGGCAATATTGCGGAAATGATGAAACAGGCGCAGAAGCAGGCCCAAAAGATGCAAAAGCAGATGGAAGAGGTTCAGAATGATTTGAAAGGACGAGTCATAGAAGCGAGTTCCGGTGGCGGAATGGTCACGGTGCACATGAATGGGAAACAGGAAATTCTCTCTATCAAAATCGATCCTGAGGTTGTAGATCCGAAAGACGTTCAGATGCTTGAAGATCTTATTCTTTCAGCAGTTTCTCAGGCGTTTAAAAAATCACAGGAGTTGTATCAATCTGAGATGGGAAAACTTACCGGTGGGTTAAATATACCGGGAATGCAGGGGCTTTTAGGGGGTATGTAATTATGAAATCTGTTTTCAGAGGTTTTTCGTTTTGAATGCGTATCCACAGTCCGTAATAAAACTTATCAGTGAATTTGGCAAGATGCCTGGCATTGGACAAAAAACAGCAGAACGTCTTGCCTGTTATATTCTGAAACAGACAACGGAGGAGGCCATGCAGCTTGCCTGTGCCATCCGTGATGTAAAAAAACTTGTCAAGACATGTTCGACCTGTTTCAATGTTTCAGAGAATGATCCGTGTCATATTTGCAGCGATCTCTCAAGAGACAGATCGACGATTTGTGTGGTTGAACAACTGGCAGACTTTCTGACGATAGAAAAGACGGGAAAATATCGAGGTCTCTATCATGTACTCCAGGGACACATTTCTCCTTTGGAAGGCATTCATCCGGAGTCCTTGACCATTGAAAAACTCTTGCACCGGGTGAATGCCGGTCATATTAAGGAAGTACTTCTTGCCACCAATCTGAATATGGAAGGTGATGCAACTGCGCTGTATATTCACAAACACCTGTCACCATCAGGGGTAAGGGTAACAAGGCTTGCGCGTGGATTACCGACAGGAAGTTATCTTGAATATGCGAATACAGCGATTGTTGCTGATGCTATCAATGGCAGAAACGAAATGGCAGAAGTTTAAAGACAATTTTTATGGAAGGTAATGTTTCATGAAAATGCAATCATCCTTAATGCCGCAACTTCAGCAAAAACTAAAGTTGTCGCCACAAATTATCCAATCAATAGAAATTCTCCAATTACCCTTACTGGCCCTTGTTGAACATATTCAACAAGAGATGGTTGATAATCCCGTCCTTGAAGAGGTGATCGACGAAAAGAAAGATGAGAATCTCAAGGAATCAGATGAATCTCCTCCGGCAACCAGAGACGATGAAAAAGGGGATGAAATTGACAAACTGGGTAACATTGCAGAAGATTGGCGTGAGTTCTATTCACAGACAACGGTGCGGAGAAATGCTGGCTCAGAGGAACGCGATCAGAAGCAAGAGGCGCTAGAGAACACGGCTGCTAAGCCAATGTCGCTTCATGATTATTTAATGGGACAGTTATCGTTAATTGATGTTCCTGCCAACCTTACAGAAGCGTGTGAAAATATCATTTATTCAATAGATAAATCCGGATATTTAGCGAGTCCACTCGAAGAAATTCTGCAATCCCTTGAAAAACCCATACTTTTTGAAGAAATTAAAGAAGCATTGGGAATTGTGCAAACCTTGGAACCGCCTGGAGTGGGTGCAAGAAATCTGCAAGAGTGTTTAATGTTGCAGCTTGACAAGCGGGATCAAAACTATCAGTTGACAAAGGAATTGCTGCAGAATCATTTAGAAGACATTGAAATAAAGAAATATCCCCTGATCGCAAAAAAAACCGGATATAGTCTCGAGGTAATAAAGAGGCAGGTGGAATTTATCCGCACGTTAAACCCCAAGCCCGGCTCTCTCTTTTGTGATGAAACAATTCCGTACGTGGTTCCCGAGGTAAAAGTGGAATGCATTGACGGGAAGTATGAAGTATTATTGATCGATAATACCAATGTGCCTCATTTACATATCAGTTCTTTTTACAAAAAATTTCTGAATGAATCCGGCACCGACACTTCAACGCGTCAATATATTCAAAAGAAAATTGAATCAGCAAAATGGCTTATTGATGCTATTGAACAGAGACGAAGTACGTTATATAAGGTGGCTTGTAAGATCGTGGAATTACAAAAGGATTTTCTTGACGAGGGCATTCACCGGTTGCGGACTCTCAAGATGCAAGATGTCGCAGATATTGTTAAAGTGCACGTTTCTACGGTAAGCCGTGCCATTGCACACAAATATATTCAAACACCTCAGGGAATATTTGAAATAAAGTTTTTCTTTACCGGAGGTTTTCAAAATGTAGATGGATCCATGGAATCATGGGAAGCTATACGACAGAAACTTGCCGAAATTGTTGCAAAAGAAAATAAAGCGAATCCCCTGAGCGATGAAGAAGTTGCTGAACAATTGCATACATCTGGTATAACTATTGCTAGAAGGACTGTTACAAAGTATCGACGTATTATGAAAATACCTTCTTCGAGACAGAGAAAGGAGTATTAATTGAAAAAACAAAAAACCTGTATGCAAAATATTGTCTTTTTCATAGTAAGTGTATTCGTGTTTGGATTTTTGGCAAGCTGCTCTTCAACAGACAAATATCATAACAAAAGACATGTAGACAACATAAAAAAGGACCTTGACACAACGCACAGGGATATCGATCATGTCTTGGGTCTGGACGAGCCTTCCATCCTCAAAGAAGAAGAATGGTAGAGTAAAAAAGGTCACTCGTCAACGCTACTGAAAAATAACCTTCCTAAATAGGACATCAAATTTTAGCAGGTGTCTAAGAATGCAACATGGCAAAAATCAAAAAACAGTGAATTCTTGGACAGTCTGTTAGCTTGGCATGCAAATCCAATCTTTTCTTAATTCAACCGGACGTCTATGGACATTGATTTGATTATAAAGAATGGTACTGTCGTTGATGGTACGGGTACACACCGGCGGGTTATCGATATTGCCATCAAGGACGATAAGATTGTCTCCATAGATCAATGCATTCCTCAGAATGGGATACCTATCATAGATGCTCAAGGGTTGATTGTTGCACCGGGATTTATTGACATCCACTCTCATAGTGATTTTTTATGGCTTGTACGTCCCGAAAGCGATAGCAAGATACTCGACGGCGTAACCACGGAGATCTGTGGAAACTGTGGTTTGTCGGCCTTTCCCCTGCGCGGAAAGCTTTTAGAAAGGCGATCTCAGGGATTGGCAAAATATGGCATCGTTCCCACGTGGCGATCTGCAACAGAGTTTTATAACATCGCAGAAAGAATGAAAAGTTCCATCAACAGGGCGTTTCTCGTTGGCCATGGAAATATCAGGGCATGCACACTTGAATATGAAAATAAAGAACCTGGTCCACCTGAATTAGACCAAATGGGCAAAGATCTGGAGGATGCCATGGAGTCTGGGGCATTTGGTATGTCCAGCGGACTCATTTACCCGCCTGGTTGTTATGCAAACCTTAATGAAATAACAGAGATGTGCAAAACCGTTAAAAAATACGACGGTTTTTATGCAACCCATATACGGAATGAAGGTGATACCCTTGAAGAAGCCCTTGCTGAGGCCATAGAGATCTCAAAACAGTCCGGAGTCAGATTGCAAGTATCGCATCTTAAGACATCGGGAAGTAAAAATTGGCATAAAATCAACAAGATAAAGATGATTATTGACCGTGCACGGAACGAAGGAGTTGACCTCACATGCGATCGATATCCCTACATTGCTGCCGCTACCGATCTTGATGTCATATTGCCGCATTGGGTGTATGAAGGCGGCACTGAAAAGCAAATACAGCGGCTAAAAGATGCGAATGCCCGCAGGCGTATTTCAAAGGAAGTGTCTCAGGTATATGATGACGCGGCCTGGAATGGAATTATGATTTCGTCTGTTTACCATAGCAAAAACAAATGGATAGAGGGGAAGAGGATCTCAGAAATTGCCGTGCTTCTCAACAAGCCGCCCCTGGAAACGATCTTTGACTTACTTATCGAAGAAGACACGAGGGTGGATATCTTTTTATTTAGTATGTGTAAAGAAAACCTGGAAAAGATTATGGGTTGGGATTTCGTCTTTGTCGGCTCTGATAGTTCTGTGCGTGCCAATCAGGGAATCCTGCACGACGGTAAGCCACATCCGCGAAGCTACGGAACCTTTTCACGTGTTTTAAGAGAATTTTGTCTCGACAAACAACTCATGTCCGAAGAGAAGGCTATCCAAAAAATGACAGGACTGCCGGCGCAAAAAGTAGGACTGGACAGGAGAGGCTTGCTAAAAGAAGGATATTTTGCGGATATAACTATTCTAAATCCCGGTAAGATTACCGATAAAAGCACATTTACCGAACCACACCAATATTCAGAAGGGATAGAATATGTGTTAGTAAATGGAAAGATTACGATTGCTGCAGGCAGGCATAACGGCAGAACGCATGGGCGGATCTTAAGAAAATCATAGAAATTTTTTGGTTAGTATGAACGCTGATTTTTACGAAAAAGATGGAAAGACCGAGATTGAGGCAAAGCTTATCTGTCCTGATGGGCTTGATTTCGATACACTTCTTGGCAAGGTAAATAGTATGGGTTTCCAGTATCGTACGGCGGAACCTTGCTTTCAAACAGATAATTATTTCGATACTCCCCAGTACACACTTCTTCACTCTGATGCCGCTTTGCGCATCCGCCAGAGAGGTGAGAACTATATTGGAGCCTATAAAGAAGCATCAGAGAAACAACAAGGGACGATTTTTCAACGCAGGGAATTTGAATGGAGACTTTCAGATAACGAAATAAAGGACTGGAACGAAGAGAAAAGAGCAATAATTCCACCAATCCTTATGGATAAATTCTCTTTTCAAAGACAGACCTTAAGAAAAGTCCTGGTTGTTGAGACCCACCGCCATGCAGCAATTCTGAGAGGCAATGATGGATTTGAGGCAGAACTATCTCTCGACGAGGTGGTTTTTCGGGGTCACAAGGGGCAAAAGCATTTCAGAGAAATAGAAATAGAGTTGTTACATGGACGGCTTGAGCAACTCAAGCAGGTTGCTGATGAATTGCAAAGTCATTTTACCTTACGACCCGCCATTGATTCAAAGTACAGACAAGGTATGATGTACGTGGGAAAGCACGGCATTATCGCATCCTCTTAAACCGGTGTTTAAAAAACAAGCTTTTATTCTCATATCCTTAATACAGCGTTTCCTGCTGCAGCAAAACCGATACATAGACCAAGATATTCATTTTCTCATGGATTGATGATATCTCAAGGATGCGATATCATTACAATGCCGGACCTGTTGGTCGCATGTATTCATATCACCCTCCTTAATGCATGGGAAACAAATTTAACAACGTGATAATCCAAATACGCGGTGACATAAACCTTGTATAAAATCAACGCCCCCAGCAGGATTCAAACCTGCAACCTTTGGCTCCGGAGGCCAACGCTCTATTCAATTGAGCTATAGGGGCTGTACGTTGATTTTAAGCAGATTTTACAGCAAAGAACACATAAGGATCAAGGTTTTTCATAAATGAGAAATTTTTTAGCTAAAATACAAGGATGATAAGACATCTTTGCTCTTCTCAAGCCTTCTATACCCCAATCCTCACCGGCATTGACATAAGCTATTTCGGAAAAGTCACGGGAACAAAATTGCTGATAGATGAATTGTGGCATGCCACAAAATTTGTTGTTGGTTTTTTCTATAAGAACGGATGCCGTATGAGATGCAATTGGTTCACCCAACGTAATACCCTCAATACGACCATCAATGGTAATGACTGCCCCACGCAATCCTAATTCTTCAGAAAAGATAATTGCACATTTCGCTGCCTCGGCTTCGTGGATAAGGCTGTACTGATAGTGAGATTCATCATGGCTTGACAGATTTGACTCCTGGATCTTTTCTTTTTTCCATAGATCAATCATCAGGAGGGCGTCTGCAATATGCCGGGGGTAGAATTTTTCAAAAGAGACGGTGTAATGCCTTTTAAAATAGTTTATCTCGTTTCTCTTCTTTTCGTATTTCCTACCGGCAAGTTTTATGAGGTCAGATGTGTTGTAAAGATAATCGGGATACCCTTCAACAATGCGGAAGGAACTCTTGTCAAAAAGGCTAAGGAAGTCTTCGTAAACGTAATTGATGTAAGATTCGAAACCGCGGGAGTCATTCATTTCACGCATCAGAGAAAAACATTCATGCAGGGTGTTTTGAATATTGTTTTTCCCTAAGGGGGGGAGCATCATACACATGCCTTTGGAAGTAACTCCAAAAAGGCAAAAATTATTATGAATCAGCTTCCATAATAATTCTATGGAGCCTTTCCATATAAAATTGTTTGCAAAAGAATAATCACATAAATTTACCTCTTCTTTCTTTACATAATCGTCAAAAAGACTTTTATCCTCAATTTTTAACCGTTTTAAACCATACAGTTTGCATTTTTCCTCAATACTAATACTACATTCTGTTACTTCCGGGAAACTCGTTTCAATGAGTTGTAAAATGGTTTCTCTCCTAATTGTGGTATACACTGAACTCGTCCGCACGACGGAGGTTCGAGGCCAAGTGCAAACCATTGTAGAGCAGTGGCAGACATCCCCTGTAGATGCCTGAACCAACCGTTGTTCATGTGCATAAAGTTAATCTTTACTTTTAAAGGTCCGATTTTTCTTGCAAAAATTTTCATATCTTATCACTCCCGACACGTTGTATAATTTTGCTGAATTATACAATACCCAAATAGATTTTCAAGAGAGAATTACCATCCATTTGGGAATTTTTCGTATAGGTAAAAACTCAGAATTATTCTGAGGCAGCCAGGAAAAGGCATACTGATTATATTGTTGTGTATGATGGCAAAATACTGCCTTTGGGTATAATGACAATAGAATCGCGAATCATGTAATTTTCTGCATCAAGCTGCTCAATTTTCCTTGCGTTTTCTATATTCACATGGTCTCCGATATGTACATTTTTGTCGACGATTGCACCCACGATACGGGAATTATTACCGATGCCCATATCCGGTATTTTTTTTGCCTGATTCGTCCGAATATTAGCTCTTGTTTCATAGTAATCAGCGCCCATGATGATTGAATTTTGAATCAGGGTATTTTTTCCAAGAATGCTCCGGATTCCAATTATCGAATTACGTATTTCAGCGTTATTGATCATGCAACCGTCTGAGATAATAGATTCTGTGATCCTGCAATCGTTAATAATCGATCCGGGTAAAAAAAGTGGATTCGTGTAGATTGGCGCCTTTTCGCTGTACAGGTTAAAACTCGGAGCGAGAGATGCCAGGTTCAGATTCGCCTCATAAAATGATTTGATGGTGCCGATATCCTCCCAATAACCGTCAAAGAAATAAGCAAATACCCGTCTTGTTTTTATAATTTCCGGGATAATATCCTTACCAAAGTCTGACTTGTTAGTTTCCTTCAGGATTCCGTTCAATACCTCAAGATTAAATAGATAAATTCCCATTGATGCAAGAAGGGTGCGCCCTTTGGCGCTAACACCCCGCCGTTCGAAATCATTTGCATTGAGCGATAGAGAATCAACAACCTTCTCGTCTTTTGGTTTTTCGAAAAAATCAATAATACGGCCTTGCTCATCTATCTTTAAGATTCCTAAATTGGGCGCCTCTTTTCTTTCTACGGGAATTGCTGAGATGGATACCTCGGCTCCGTTCTTAATATGCTCTTTAATAAGATGTTCATAATTCATCCGGTAAAGCTGATCGCCGGAGAGTATCAGGACTAAATCGATATTGGGTTGGTTAAAAAAGCGCAGATTCTGCCGGACAGCATCTGCAGTACCTTGATACCAATGCATACTCTCAATGGTTTGGGAGGCTGCCAGAATTTCAATAAAACCCCTGGAGAAGTTATCAAATTTATATGCCCGTGTTATATGTCTGTGAAGAGATGCTGAGTTAAATTGCGTAAGTACATATATTTTATTGAGTTTCGAATTAAGACAATTACTAATAGGGATGTCAATAAGCCTGTACTTTCCGGCAAGGGGGACGGCTGGTTTGGACCTTTCCTTTGTTAAAGGATAAAGCCTTGTTCCTCGTCCGCCGCCTAAGATTACTGAGATTATATTGTCCATTTTCACTCCTTGCGTTTAAGACTTTTTGTCATAAACCTATCAAATTGTATGCCAATTCAGACAGTAAAGCTTGTGTATTCCACCTTGAAATTCGTTCAAGCTATGTCTTCGGTTGCAAGGGTGGCATGGACAAACTTGTTTGTCCATGGTGTTTGAATATACACACGGATTTGGAATGTGTCACACTGACAAATAAAGTTCGCCGGTGCCACCTTATCACCGAAGTGATGAATTGTAGTTTAACAAAAAACCTTGCTTATGCAAGTCATATGCAAGAAAGTTTGGATTGCATCGCTTCTCTCACAATGCCAACTTTCTTTTTGCGGATACGCTCATCGGCTGGGTCTGTCTTCTTGCAATCGGATATTCCATCGTTGGTAAGTGCAAGATCGCTCCGGTTACATGTCCGAAAGGCATGATGTTGGTTGGATAATGCGCGTTCCAACCTTTTTGCTTTGCTTAGTTCAGGCAATTTTGTTATTTTTAGTTTTGAAGATATCTTGACTGTCTCCGATGACTATAAGATTCAGGAAGGGACGTTCCTGCTGTTGTTGGCAGCAGCAAGGACATTGAATCCTTTGAAAAACCCATGAAATAATATGCGAAGCATTGCCCTAACAAATCAAAAAGGAGGAGTAGCAAAGACAACAACTACCGTGAATCTTGGTGCCTGCCTTGCCCAGATGGGTAAGAAGGTTCTTTTGGTGGATCTGGACCCACAGGGGAACCTCAGTTCGTGGCTCGGCCTGGATATCCATAATCTTGAACGGTCCATGTACAATGTGTTTTTGGAAGAGGTTTATTTTGAAGAGATTCTTACGAAGACATGTGTTGAGAACTTGACTCTTGCGCCTTCCAATGTGGCATTGGCAGGTGTCGAACGAATTCTTGCCCATGAAAAAGGGAGAGACCTTATTTTGCGCAAACGCTTGTCACCCGTTTTGGGTAAGTACGATTATATCATGTTGGATTGTCCTCCTTCTCTGGGGCTAATTACGGTCAATGCATTAACCTTTGTCAAAGAGGTTTTTGTTCCATTGGAAACAAAGGTATTGGCGTTAAATGGTCTTGTAACCCTTATGAATACGGTACAGGTGGTTAAAGAACGGCTGAATCAAAATCTTGAAGTAACAGGAATTATTGCCTGTCGGTTTGATGGCCGGACGAATCTTAGCAACGAGGTGTATAACCAGATCAAGGAGCGATTCAAAGAGAAGGTGTTTAATTCTATAATCAGAGAAAATACCCGCCTGGCAGAATGCCCTATCTCCGGCAAGCCGATTACCCTGTATGCACCGGACAGTCCGGGTGCAGTAGATTACATGAATTTAGCGAAAGAGGTGCTGGAAAGGGAAAAAAACAGAGTTTCGCTGAATCCAATCCCTGCTTAATAAATTATGTTTACTGAAGAATTCACGACATGTTTTCAAAGATGAATCTTCGAACATCGTTTCACAAAGGCATTACGTTGTTTCTCACCCTTTTCCTGCTGGCAGTATTTCTTCCGTTTGCCGACAGCGAAGTCTCTGTATACGCTCAACAGCAGCATCTGAGATATCGCGACTTTAAAGATGCTCCGGTTGATGCCCTGCTTGTTATTGATGTAACACGTGATAGAAAACCGATCAGTAAATATCTCTACGGGGTAAATATAGCAAACTGGTGTCCATGGTATTACCTGAACCTGTGTGCACCAAAACTGAAAGATGCAAAGATTTCTGTTGTGCGTTTGGGCGCAACGAACATGGAGCGTTATAATTATAAAAACAACCGCATCTTTAACGTCATTGCGCGTGAAAATCAGTATATCCCCATGAGCTGGCAGAGTTTTGTTCGATGGTGCAGACAGAACGTGAAGGCAGAGCCCTTGCTGCAGGTATCGGGATATGGCCACGTGGCTGGCAATGGAAAAACAATCAACGATCCAGACTATGATCATGTGCAGACAGCGGATGAAGTTGAACATTGGATTGCACGGGCTGGAGAACGTGTGAATTTCTGGGAAATCGGAAACGAACCGTGGATTGCATGGAAACGAAGTGATTATCCTGAACCGTATCATGATGCTGCTCATGGCGATCAGGTTCTTAATAAAGACACCTCGTATGATAATTATTTTGAGCGCTTTTTGTTTCTGGCGCATAGAATAAAAAAAACAAATCCAAAAGCAAAAGTTTTTGGGCCCACATCAGCAAACTGGTGGTTATACTGGTCGAACGATTATTCGTTGATTTGTCCTGTTACGGAAGCAAATGGTGATGCAAAGGTTGATGATCAGAGATGGAAGACGATGTCTGTCGTTGAGAATCAATGGGATCAGAACATATTTCCGGATCGTGGCAACGATCCGGAAATAACAGGTTGGGAAACGGATCAGAATCGTGTCCTGAGCCAGTATCTGATTCGGGCAAAAGAATACGAGGAAAGGCACGGAATGCGGGTAGTTGATTTTATGGATGTGCATCGCTACATCAGGGCACCGGCGGATAGGGATGCTATCCAGGAACCAAGAGGATTGTGGCAGGATGGTTTTCAGAGCTGGGATATGGAAACAGGTTCTTACGGGATTGAAACAAAATTGTTGAAGCGGTTCCAGAATATGGTTAACACATATTATCCGGATACACAGTTGTCGTTTTCTGAGTACGACTATTTCTACTGGGACGGACATCCGTCACTGCCGCAGATTGCTGCGGTGGGGCAAATGGATTTTTTAGGTTTTTTTGCAAAGATGGGTGTAAAAATGGCGTGCAACTGGTATGTGGGAGAGCCCAATCAATCGGGTAATAACGGTAAAAAAGGGGTCGATAGCGCCGGGCAGGCTATGTTTAATGAAAGAGGTGAGCCGAATCCGAAGTATTGGGCATTCTGGCTAATGAGTCGGTATTTCAGGGGTGAGGTTGTCTCTGCGGAATCAGACAACTGGGACACTTTTTCCGTCCATGCCTGCCAATCAAAAGACATCGTGGTTTTTGTTGCAAATAAAGGAGACTATGCGACAGACTCAGGAAGTTTTATCCCGGATCAACCGCCAAAGATTGCGCAAATTCAGATACGTGGATTGAGCGACCAGGAGAGGCAAAAATTGCAGATAAAAAAAGTGCTTCGGTTTGGTATAAATGACCCACAGGTAATACAGATGGAGCCCTATGGTATAAATCTCAGGAACGGCACGTTTAGTTACGAATTTCAGCCGCTGGCAATTTATGCTTTTATCCTTTCGAAAGAAAGCTCTCCGGAAGAACCGGGTAAATACCTGCAGATAAATCCGAAGCGGATCGATTTTGGTCCCTACGAGACAGGCATTCTTGAAGAAGATGGAGGGAAAAAATACACCGTGCCCATACATATTACCAATGGAAGACAGGGGACTACAGCCTGGTTTGTTAGCAAAGAGGCTGACTGGATTGACATCGTTGGAAATATCCAAGGTGAAGCAAAGGTTACTGATAGGGTGTATTTAACCGTAGACCGCACAAACTTACCGTATGGAAAGCATAGGTCTCAGGTGGCCGTTGCTACGTCAGAGGGGACGGTGGTCGTGCCGGTAACCGTTGAGGTGTTGCCGGGCGAATCGGATGGGGTGAAGAGGATCTGCGATTTTGAAACCGGGTCGCTGGCTCATAGCTGGAACGAGACTGAGCCGTATTCTGTTGGATGGTGGGACGGACACGGCACTCCCGATGACCGTAATAGTCCTTACATTTACCGGTTTTTTTTGGATACGCGGGAAAAGCCTGATACGGGCGGCCGGCTATCCATGAGGGTTGAATTTTGCAGGGCGCATGGCGATACAAAAAACGGGAAGACTTCCATGTCATTTGGTACCTACGGCCACAAAACAGTGATTTCAGGGGAGAATGGACAAGGGAGTGTCACATATGATGCAACGGCAAACTGGAGCAACTATTCGAGCCTTCAATTTGATATCAAGACAGATACAAAGAACCGTCTGGTAACAAGACTTTTGATGGTGATTACCGATGAACTGGGCAATAAGGGCAAGCCTGCTGTTGGCAATAAGCCCTGGAATGCCCGGAAAGGACAAAATCTTCTGAAAATCACCGATGGAAAATGGCAGACGATTCGTATACCGCTTGACGGGATCTTTTACGATTGGCGTTATCCCGAAGGACAGAATGGAGCGAAAACGCAGCTTGATTTCAGCCGTATTTCACAAATCGAATTTGTTCCCTGGCCCGGGAAGGTAAATATGACTGGCACGATATATTTTGACAATTTTTGTGTGATCAAGACTGGAAGTAGTGGAAGTCAGAAGCAGAAAGCACATCTTCTGCCGTAAGAACCGATAGCTTATCTCATGCTTTTTTGCCAATTAGACGAGTGCATTCTTCAAATGAAATTACGGGTGAGTTCAGAAGTTGTGAAGGCGTGTTGACACATTTGAGAATTACTGTGCAGAGCCGATCTGCCCTTGCATACATAAACGTAACAATTTTGTTTTCTGAAAATTTCCAATAAAAACTGGCTATTACATGCAGTGTAGGGGCAAAGCATTTGCTGTAATTGGCACAACACGTCCATGTCTATACGAGCAGATGCTTCGTCCCTGCTGAAATGTTGTCCTTTTGTAAATTTTCCTCCATACCCTTCGTGGTTCGTGATGACAAAAAGAGAGACGGGATAAATTGTCTTGAAAGCCTTGAAAATACTGATAAAATCAAGTTATATCTTCCGTTACAGGGTGGCATGGACAAACTTGTTTGTCCATGTGGTTTGAATATACGCACGGATTTGGAATCTATCACAAAGAAAGATTTTACACGGTAAGACTATAAAAAACCCCTGAATATTCATAAAAACCCATTAACGTGCAAAAGTATTTTTTTTCCAGAGTTTGATTGAATAAGCCCCGAGGTTATTTTCCCATGATCACTGAGACGCCCATGATGCGGCAATACAACGAAATAAAGCGACAACATAAGGACTCTTTGCTTTTTTTCCGGATGGGTGATTTTTACGAATTGTTTTTTGAGGATGCAAAACTCGCCTCAAAGGTGCTGGGGATTACCCTTACCGCCCGGTCTAAGGGTGAGAGCGCGGTCCCCATGGCAGGTGTGCCACACCATGCGGCTGAAACATATATCCGGAGACTGATTAAAGCCGGACTGAAGGTGGCTATCTGCGATCAGCTGCAAGATCCTGATGAAGCAAAAGGAATTGTTGATCGCGGCGTTACCAGGATTATTACGCCCGGAACGGTAACCGAGGATACCCTGTTAGAGGACAAAAGCAATAACTACCTTATGGCAATCTTAAATACCAGCAATCCGGTAGGATTGTCCTGGATCGATCTGTCTACCGGACAATTTGAAGTTGAAGATATTCTGCAGGAAAGGCTTTTTGACGAATTTGCACGACTGAATCCATCGGAGGTCTTATTGCCGGAGGAAACGGTAAGAAATAATACAGTCTTTATGGAAAAACTTCGGGCAGAAGGGAAGACGATGATTACCTCCAGGCCTGATTGGGAGTTTTCCGAGGACACCGCTTATAGGACCCTGACGGAACACTTTGGAACCACATCCCTGGAGGGATTTGGCTGTGAAACGATTGGCCCAGCCCTGGGCGCTGCCGGCGCGGTGATCCACTATCTAAAGGAGACACAAAAGACGTCACTCAGTCATATCATCAAAATTCGCCCATATCAAATAAACAATCGGCTGCTCATGGACAGGGCAACGCAGCAAAGCCTGGAGCTGACACAAACCATCAGGAACGGTGACCGTGAGGGCTCTTTGCTGGGCGTGATCGACCAGACAAGGACTCCTATGGGAGGGCGGTTGCTCAGGGATTGGGTCATCAGCCCCCTGCGGGTATCCGCGGATATCAAATACCGGCAGCTTGGCGTAAGGGAGTTATTTGAAAATGCTGCCCTACGGCGGGAGATCCGTGATATGTTAAGCAACATCTACGATATTGAACGGATTTCCACGAAGATAAGTTGTGGCCGCGCCAATGCCCGTGATTTAATCAGTCTGAAGCAATCCCTCTCAAAACTTCCTGCGCTAAAAGAAAAATTAGCGTTTTGTATTGCTGACATTTTGATTTTCCTGGAACAACAGATGGACGTCCTTGAAGAAGTGAGAATCCTGATTGGCACCTCGATTGTCTCCGACCCTCCGTCGACGATTAAAGAAGGGGGGCTTATCAGAGAGGGCTATGATGCTTCCCTTGATGAACTGAGATATCTCAGCAAAAACGGAAAGAACTGGATTGCCAATTTTCAGGCGGAAGAGATCGCCAGGACGGGAATTAATTCCCTCAAAGTAGGGTATAACAAGGTATTTGGGTATTATATCGAGATCACCAATGTGCACAAGGATAGTATTCCGCAGGACTATATCCGAAAGCAGACCATTAAGAATGCCGAACGTTTCATTACTCCGGAACTCAAGGAGTATGAAACCAGGGTGCTCACAGCGGATGAGCGTGCAAGGGACCTGGAGTACGATCTCTTCTTTCAGATTCGTGAACAGGTCAGCACCTTCACAGCGCGGCTTCAAAAGACGTCTGAGTCAATTGCAGTCATCGATGCGTTATCAACACTTGCGAATCTTGCCGCGGAAAACCGGTATGTCATGCCGGAGATTACCGACGATCTGGAATTAAAAATCACGGACGGACGCCACCCCGTGCTGGATCGCAGACTGGGAGTAGAAAGCTTTGTCCCCAATGATATTCATCTGGATGGAATCCGGGACACCATCATGGTAATTACAGGCCCGAATATGGCCGGGAAAAGCACCTACATTCGTCAGATAGCGCTCCTTGTGCTGATGGCGCAGATAGGGAGTTTTATCCCCGCAAAAGAAGCGGTCATCGGAACGGTCGACAGGATCTTCACCCGGGTGGGCGCATCGGATGAGCTTTCAAGAGGGCAGAGCACCTTTATGGTGGAAATGAATGAGACGGCAAATATTCTTAATAACGCCACAGAGCGTAGTTTGATCATCCTGGATGAAGTGGGACGAGGCACGAGTACCTTTGACGGCGTCAGCATCGCATGGGCGATTACGGAATACCTCTACCAGCACATCCGCGCCAGGACGCTTTTTGCTACCCACTATCACGAACTGACCGAACTGGCGCTGCTCTTTCCGGGAATTAAAAATTTTAACATTGCGGTCAGGGAATGGGGAGAAGAGATTGTTTTTCTGCGAAAAATTGTGGAAGGCGGCACGGACAAAAGCTACGGAATTCACGTTGCGCGACTTGCGGGAATCCCGAAGGAAATTATCCAGCGAGCCCGCACAATACTCAACAACCTTGAAGCGGCAACGCTGGATGTCAACGGAAAGCCTAAATTTGCGCCGCTGAAAACCATTCAAGACAAAAAACAACCGACACAATTAAAGCTCTTTGTGTCCCTACAAGATAAAATACTAGAAGAGATCAGGAAGCTTGATATTTCCATCATGTCACCCCTTGATGCCCTCAACAAACTCGATGAATTAAAGAAAAAATTGGAACGTGAAGAAACATAATGCACCCGCCGGCACTGTTTGCTACTGCCGTGTTTCCTGTCGGAGTGCTTTTTTTATTTGCCGTTGACTTTAGTTTTTAAAATGTTTAGCATATTTTTATTGTTGGCTTTGCGCGGTCAGGTGCGTTGAAATTGTTACGCGGTTATGATGATAAGGAGTTTTCGTTTGGTAGATAAAAAAAAGATTGCTGAGGCTATTCGCCTGTTTCTTGAAGGTATAGGAGACGATCCGAACCGGGAAGGTCTTATAGAGACTCCGGAAAGGGTTGCCGACATGTGTGAAGAAATTTTTGCGGGGATTGGACGGGACTCACACACAGAAATCAAGGTGTTGAAATCAGAAAAGTATGATGAGATCGTACTCATAAAAGACATTCCCTTTTATTCCATGTGCGAGCATCATCTACTCCCATTCAGCGGTGTAGCCCATGTGGCATATATTCCGCAAGGGAATCGGGTGACGGGGATTAGTAAGCTGGCAAGGGTTGTGGAAATAGAGGCAAAGCGCCCGCAAGTCCAGGAACGGCTTACCACGGATATTGCAGAATCCATCATGAAGGCGTTACACCCCAAAGGAGTACTTGTCATCATCGAAGCCGAGCATCTCTGCATGACGATGCGAGGCATCAAAAAACCAGGCGCCAGGGTTAAAACCTCTGTTGTGCGTGGTATATTTCGTGAAAATCCCGCTACCCGCGCAGAGGCATTGATGTTAATCAAAGGGCATTGATCACTGCGCAAAAGTATGTAAAACAACAAGGTTGTTCTTTCCCCTACGTACGGGTACAACCGGAAAACCGGTAATATTCAATCAGTTATCGGGACCCTTTTTTATCATGATAATTATGAAAAAATTTACCAAGATGACAGGAATGTTTGAAAGAAAAATCATCCTGTTCCTTATGACGGTAGTGGTTACTCTGGGCAGCGGGAAACCCTCCTCTGGCAGCGAAGAGTTGTCCGCAAAGCAGTCGGCGGGCATCGAAATAGACTCAAATCTGAAATTTGTTAGCCTGAGTTTGAAGGAAAGCATTGTTTACGCTTTGCGTAATAATTTCGATATTGAGGTGTCGAAGTTAAATTCAAAAATAAGCGATTATGATATTACGAAGGAAAAATCAAGGTTTGACCCTGTTTTCAAAGTAACAGGGAATATCCAAAATAATGAAACACCCAGCACCAATCTATTGCAGCTTGGCAGTTCTACAGCAACCGCTATCCGCCCGTATGTTATGGATCAGAATTCTGGCTCAGCCGTGTTACAGTCCCTCGTTCCTACCGGCGCAACCTTGTACCTAAGTTACAATGTAGCCAGAAGTTTCTATGATCCCAGTCCCTTTCAATTACTAAATCCGGTATATACAAATTATATCGAGGCAGGGCTTACGCAGCCTTTGCTGAAAGGAGGCGGCTGGTTCTATAACAGGAGTCTCATTTATATAGCCAGAAACAACAAAAAGATTTCTCTGGCCCAATTCAAAAGCAGGGCAATAACCGTGTCAGGCACTGTTCAGGAATCGTACTGGAATTATATAAGGGCCACGGAGAATTTAAAGGTAGCAAAAAAATCCTTGGAACGTGCAGAAGACTTGTTGAGGAAGAACAGGACGCAGGTGGAGGTTGGCACCCTTGCGCCCGTTGACGTTATCGATGCCGAATCCGGCGTAGCATCGAGGGTTGAGTTCGTAATTTCCGCAGAAAATGCAATTAAGGATCAGGAGGACGAACTCAAAAGGATTATAAACTTCGCAGACAATGAGATTATCTCCGATGCCACAATCGTCCCCACCGATAAGCCTATATTCGAGCCGAAAAAAGTGGAATTGAAGGATACGATTAAAACAGCCATGGAAAACCGCCCTGAATTGACAGAACTACAACTGGCGACGGAAAATGCTGGTATGCAAACCAGGAGACGAAAAAACGAATTGTATCCACAGTTGGATTTTACCGGTGGTATTCGTTACACGGGTATCGGTAAAGAAGTGTCAAATGCCAATGACCTTGTTTTTTCAGAGTCATACCAGGGAGAATTTCTTGGGCTTACCTTCTCCATTCCTATCGGGAATCGGCCGGCGAGGTCTGAATATAATAAATCCAAGCTCAATGAGCGGCAGGCCACGATAAACTTCAAAAAGAAGGAGCTTGATGTTGTAGTAGAGGTAAGAGAGGCTGTTCGGCAGGTAATGACAAACATAGAAAGGGTCAAAGCCACAAGAAAAGCGAGAGAACTGGCAATAAAAAGATTGGAAAATGAGGAAAACAAATTCAGTGTGGGCAGATCCACGAGTTTGGAAATCCTGCGCGCACAGGAGAATCTTGCCCTTGCGGAGTTTGAAGAGACAAGGGCGATTATTGATTACGAAATCTCATTAGGAAATTTGGAGAGGGCAAAAGGTACGATCCTCGATGTCTATGATATCAAGCTGGAAGAAGAGACGGCAACGTGACCCGCCGAATATAGCCCTGTTTTTTACAGAAAAAAATCCTTTTGGTCTTTGTGTTTCTATCTCTTTCACTCCCCGCATACGGCGCAGTTTTCTTTGTTCTGCCACATCCCATAGTCTTTTCCCGTCATTGATTCCTGGTTTAATGGATAGAAGAGGACGGGGTTTACCTTTTTTGCCTAGCTTGACGCCGGTTGAATGGGTCGAGCAGGCGAAGAAGTTATTTTTCATAACAGAGTGCCCGGGAGGTGGTACGTAAGGAGCGGGGATTGTTTCCTATACCAGAGTATGGGTATTTCCGTTACGTTACGACAGAACGATGAAGTCCGATGTGCGGCGCCGGCAGTTGACCTTAAAGTTACCGGAGAAGTTTCTCTGTCAGGAAGAAGGGCTGGTGTGGGAAGGAATGTCGCCGGACGTAGCATTCGGCTAAAAAGTAATTTTTGTCTTTGTCTCCGGAGTTTTGGCGTTAAGAATGCAGAACGGCAGGGCAGTATATCTCCACCCCGGTTCTTTTTGCCTGCCATGCCACCAGATAACTCCGCAAGCCGTCAGGGATTGAAGTTTCCTGCCGATTTTTACTACACTAAAATCATTTGCAAAATTTATGTTGCACAACATCATGAATTTTCATATAATGCGCCTGTTTCATTGTCTCTACACTAAATTTAAGAGACAACTACAAGTTATGTCTTCGGTTACCGGGTGGCATGGACAAACTTGTTTGTCCATGCCACCCGGTAACCCGCTTAAATAAAATGAAAATTCTTATACCGTCGAGGTAAGAATTAATGTGGCGATTTGATTTTTCAAAAATTCCCGGGAAATAACAAGGACGTTTACGTATCGTATAGAAAAGAAGCATATGTGACAATCGTCGTAAATATACTCAATAATCGAATGGGTAAACGCTTTGTTCCCGTCTTTCAAAAAAGCTAAATGCTACGAATATCTCAGGCTATCAGCTATTATTTACATGGTTATTTTTAGAAAGGAGAAGAAGTATATGCGGAAGAAACAGATGGGGGTTATGATATGTGCCATATTTTTTAGTCTTGCTGTCATGATATCCCAAGCCAGCGCTTGGAATATTCTCACGCTTGACGAAACGGGCGATGTGGGTCAGTTTGGGGCCATAACAACAGGAACGTCCGGCGCCTCTTATATCAGTTATTATGACAACACAAACGAAGACCTCAAATACGCTACAAACATCTCCGGTACTTGGACGACCCAAACCCTGGATAACACCGGTAATGTCGGGCGGTTTACCTCTATAGATGTGGGTACATCGGGGGCATTGTATATCAGTTACTACGATGTTACCAGTGAAGACCTCAAATATGCAACAAATGTCTCCGGTACCTGGACATACGCTATTGTAAACAGTAATAACCAAGTCGGCAGGTTTTCCGGAATAAAGGTAGGGACGAGCGGCGCTGCCTATATCAGTTTTTATTACGATACCGCCTTCGACCTTAGATACGCCACGAACGTCTCCGGTTTATGGGTGGTTACTACTAACGTGGATACAGCCGGCTCGGTAGGCCAGTATACCTCTATAGTTGTGGGTACATCGGGCGCATCGTATATCAGTTATTATGACGACACCAATACCGACCTCAAGTATGCCACAGACGCCACCGGTACTTGGACAACTGAGACATTAGACAGTACTGGAAAAGTAGGCCAGTATACCTCCATAGCTATGGGTACGTCGGGCGCATTGTATATTAGTTATTACGACGAGACAAATGGAAATCTAAAACTCGCTACAAACATCGCTGGTACTTGGACAACTGGAACGGTGGACAGCACCGGCAATGTAGGCCAGTATACCTCCATCGCTGTGGGCACATCGGGCGCATTGTATATCAGTTATTATGATTTTGACAACAAAGACCTCAGGTATGCCACAAACGCCTCCGGTACCTGGACGACCGAGACAGTGGATAGTGACGACGATGTTGGACAGTTTAGCTCCATTTCTGTTGGATTGTCGGGAGATGTGAATATCAGTTATTACGATGATACCAATAAAAATCTCAAATACGCATTTAAATCCGAGACCGGTGTACCACCAACACCAACGCCAACTGCTACACCAACGCCAGGCACACCGACGCCAACACCAACGTCGACTGCTACACCAACGCCAGGCACGCCGACACCAACGCCATCGCCAACTCCGGTGCCTTGTAATGCGAAAAAACTTAACGTAAAACCAAAATCTCTGAAGCTTTCGCAGGGAGAAGACACAGAAAAAACCGTAATCTTAACCTGCAAAGATGGTTTCCCGTCGGTAAATCAACCAGTGAAGGCTAAGATCGTGAGTGGTAAAAAATTCGTGACTGTTTCACCGGCAGAGGCTTACACTGACGAAGATGGTCAGGCAACGTTTACCATTACTGCTACAGAAAAGAAGGGCACTGCAGTAGTACGATTCAAACATAAAAATCTGGTAGGCGACGTAACGGTAAAGGTAAAAAAAGCAACAGAATAAAAAATATTTCTGACCGTTCTTTGCTTGGGAATAAGTCAAATTGTTGTAAAAGTTTTCAAAAAGGGGATGTCATGTTGAAAGGCATGACATCCCTTTCTTTTTAATTTATTAAAGATACCTTTATTGCTGTCTCAATGTGCTGATCTGTTCTTGCATACATCTCAAATTCATCGATAGTTTGGACAAGTTCTCGCCGTTTTTTAAAATTGGGCGACCATGGATGCGATATGAATTAATAAATATTTGAACGGAAGCATCAGTTACATTATTGTATTCTAAAATGGAGAATAAACATATGCAAAAGAAGCGGCTAGGAGTCGCAGTATTACGGCGCAAAAACCTTCTTTTTTCACATCTCCCTTCGACCCCATCGACCGGGGAGATTGGGATACGGTTTTGCTGCGCTATGATATGTGCGATATTTTTTAGTCTCATTGTTATGATATCCCAAGCCGGTGCGTGGGATATTCTCACCCTTGACAGCAATGGTGATCCGGGTGAGTTTGCGGCCATAACAACGGGAACATCCGGTGCTTCCTATATCAGTCATTATGACGACGCATATGGTACCCTTAAGTACACCACAAACGTTTCCGGCACATGGACGACCATCACATTGGATAGTAACGGAAATGTAGGCAGATACACCTCTATAGATGTGGGTACATCGGGCGCATCGTATATCAGTTATTACGACTTTACCAATGAAGATCTCAAATACGCGACAAATGTCTCCGGTACCTGGAAATACACTTTGGTGAACAGCCACAACAAAGTCGGCAGGTTTTCCGGAATAAAGGTGGGGACAAGCGGTGCTGCCTACATCAGTTATTATTACGATACCGCAGGTGATCTCAGGTACGCTACGAACGTCTCCGGTTCATGGGAGATTACTACTGATGTAGACACAGCCGGTAATGTAGGCCAGTATGCCTCCATCGTTGTGGGTACATCGGGCGCATCGCATATCAGTTATTATGACGTTACCAATGGCAACCTCAAGTGTGCCACAAACGTCTCCGGTGCCTGGACAACCGAGACATTGGATAGTGACGGCGATGTAGGCCAGTATACCTCGATCGCCATGGGTACATCGGGTGCATTGTATATTAGCTACTATGATGTTACCCATGGCGATCTCAAGTATGCCACAAACGTCTCCGGTACCTGGACAACCGAGACATTGGATAGTGACGGCGATGTAGGTCAGTATACCTCCATTGCTATGGGTACATCGGGTGCATCGTACATCAGTTATTATGATGTTACCCATGGCGACCTAAAGTGTGCTACGAATATCTCCGGTACCTGGACATTCGAAGCGGTGGACTCTGATAACAAAGTAGGCATTAATAGCTCCATTTCTGTTGGATTGTCAGGAGATGTGCATATCTGCTGTCACGATGATACCGACCACACCCTCAAATACGCATCCAATTTCGAAGCCTACGAAGCACCGCCCCCACCGCCTTGTAAAGTAAAAAAACTTAACGTAAAACCAAAATCTCTGAAGCTTTCGCAGGGAGAAGATGCGGGAAAAACCGTAACCTTAACCTGCAAAGATGGTTTCCCGTCGGTAAATCAACCAGTGAAGGCTAAGGTAATGAGTGGTAAAAAATGCGTGTCTGTTTCACCGGCAGAGGTTTCTACTAACGAAGATGGTCAGGCAACGTTTACCATTACTGCCACAAATAAGACGGGCACTGCGGTAGTACGATTCAAACATAAAAATCTGGTAGGCGATGTAACGGTAAAGGTAAAAAAAGTATCGGGCTAAAAAACATTTCTGACCGTTCTTGTTCGGGAACAGGTCTTATTGTTGTAAAAGTTTTCGGAAAGGGGATGTTATGTTGGGAGACATGGCATCCCCTTTTCTTTTTAATTTTTAGATAAATACGAAAAATCAACCTGAATCTTTCTACATGAAAAAGAAAGGAATAATTTTTTTCGTAGATATTTGCATTTTACTTCTTGTACAATGGAAGCAAATGCCCTAGGGGATTTTATAGAAATGTTTGTAAACTACCTCCTTGTTAAATGCGATTTGTCCAGAAACAGTATCGTCAGTTACAACCGCGACCTTCAGATATTCACCGCCTTTCTGATATCGAAAAATATATCAGACTATAGCAACGTTCGGCTAAAAAGTAATTTTTGTCTTTGTCTCCGGATATTTTGGCGCTAAGAATGCAGAACGGCAGTGCAGTATACTCCATCCCGGTTCTTCTGCCTGCCATGCCACCAGATAACCCGACTTTCGCAATTCGAGCTGAAAAAAGGTTATTTTTAGGCATGAATCG
>NZ_MJUW02000019.1:36665-90587 GCF_001753675.2 Candidatus Brocadia sapporoensis
CCTTGTATTTGCTGGCTTAGCAGCTCATACACCCCTCGAATTGCGAAGGTCGGGATAACTCCGCAAGCTGCCAAAGAGTGAAGTTTCCTGCCGGTTTTTGCATAACAAAGGCATTTATAGGAGGTCGATTTTTACTACACTAAAATCATTTGCAAAATTTGTGTTGCACAACTTCATGAATTTTCATAAAATGCGCCCGTTCATTGTCTCTATACTAAATTTAAGAGATAACAACAATTTCTGTCTTCGGTTACCGGTTGGCATGGACAAACTTGTTTGTCCATGATGTTTGAATATCCACACGGATTTGGAATATAGTATACTGACAAACAAAGTTTGTCCGTGCCACCCTTTAACCCACTTAAATAAAATGAAAATTCTTATGCCGTCGAGGTAAGAAGTAATGTGGCGATTTGATTTTTCAAAAATTCCCGGGAAATAATAAGGACGTTTACGTATAGAAAAAAAGCATATGTGACAATCGCCGTAAATATACTCAAAGATCGAATGGATAAACGCTTTATTCCCGTCTTTTAAAAAAGCTAAATGCTGCGAGTGCCTCGGGCTATTAGCAGTTCTTAATAGTATTTATATTTTTGCATTTTGAGAAAGGAGAAGAAGTATATGTGGAAAAGGCAGATAGGGGTTATGATTTGTGCGATATTTCTTAGTCTTATTGTCATGATATCCCGGGCGCCAGGCGCACCGTCGCCAACGCCGACGCCAACGACAACACCCACACCCACACCCACACCTACACCCACACCTACGCCTACACCAGAGCCAACTCCGGAGCCTTGTAAAGCGAAAAAGCTTAACGCAAAACCGAAATCCCTAAAGCTTTCACAGGGAGAAGATACAGAAAAAACCGTAATCTTAACCTGCAAAGATGGTTTCCCGTCGGTAAACCAATTAGTGACGGCTAAGGTTGTAAGTGGTAAAAAACGCGTGACTGTTTCACCGGCGGAGGTTTCTACTGACGAAGATGGTCAGGCAACATTTACCATTACCGCTACAGAGAAGATAGGCGCCGCAATAGTACGATTCAAACACAAAAAGCTGATAGACGACGTAACGGTAACGGTAAAAAAAGCAAAACCAAAGCTCTAAAAAGCATTTCTGGCAGTTCTCATTTGAGACTATGCCTCGATCGTTGTAAAAGTTTTCGGAAAGGGGATGTTATGTTGGAAGACATGGCATCCCCTTTTTCTTTTTAATTTTTAGATAAATACGAAAAATCAAACTGAATCTTTCTGCATGAAAAAGAAAGGAATAATTTTTTTCGTAGATGTTTGCATTTTACCTCGTGTCCAATGGAACTTATTCATTGAATCCCGAAAACCTTTGCAAACCCTTGCGGATCCATTGAGACCTGGGGAAATGATATTCGTCCGGGAGCTGCCTCTTTTTTTCTATCGTCGCGTCATACCATCTTTTTTCATCCCCTTCAATCCTTTTTTCGCCTTCCTTTATGCCACATCACAACCTTTTTCTCATAAATCTTACCCACTCGTTTCCACGATGACCCACAAAATTATTGGTAACCGTTTAGCTTTTTGAAAGGAATTTCCCGTGCATTTCATGCGTACGGTAAGGACGAAATATTTGCTGCCTTGTGACACACCTCTAAATCCCCTCATTTAGAAGGGATTCTTGCTCTCCTATCTAAAAAGAGGGGCTGGGGGTGTTTTTGATACGAACAAACGCCTTATCTTTTATAAAGGGCAGCAAGCTTAATGTCGCAGAGATTTTTCAAATAACTGAATTGTTACAATGGTTGCAATGATTATGATCGCCTTATATTTCCGGAAGTTAAAAAAACTGAAATAGAGAGATGAAAAGGCCTGCAGTTTGGCTGAGTCTACAACTATTGGAAGGGATATACGGACGAATCTCCGAATAAAAACTTTAGCAAGTTTTTATCTGGACTTCTTTATTGCATTCTGGTTTGTTATCATGGTAAAGTATAGAAGTGACATGCTACCGCTTTGAAATCATTCAATCGGGAGAGCAGGAGAGGTCTTGTTATGATAGAGTTACTGAGAAAAAGACGAAGCATCAGGGTCTATGAGGACAGGAAGATAGAGCCCGAAAAAATTGAGATTTTGAAAGAGGCGTTGTTGCGATCGCCATCATCAAGGAATAGAAATCCTTGGGAGTTTATTTTTGTTGATAATAAAGAATTACTAAAAAAATTATCGAAATCAAAAGAACACGGATCCGAATTTCTGGAAGATGCCGCATTGGGGATTATCGTTTGTGGCGACGAAAAGCAATCGGATGTGTGGATTGAAGACTGTTCCATAGCGTCTATCCTGGTGCAGACGGTTGCCCAATCGATGGATATGGGGAGCTGTTGGATACAGATACGAAACAGAATGCATAACAAAAACACATCCTCAGAAGCATATATCCAAGACCTCTTCAATATTCCAAAAACTATGAAAGTAGAGTCTGTCATCAGCATAGGATATCCTGCAGAGAAAAAAGCCGGTGTGCCAAAGGAAAAGTTGCAATTGAATAAAATTAAAATGAACTGTTGGTGAGCATTCGACACTAAATTAACGATCTCAGATTCATGGATAAAAAAAAGAACAAAGATAAAAAACCGGCGGTATGGCAACGGCACCATATCGAGAAAGGACCGCATCTTGAGATCCTCCGGGCGCGCTTTGACTGGTTAAAACATCCCAAGAGTCAAAAAGAAATGAAACGGCTGGTGCTAGAATCAAATGACTGGGTGAACGTTGTTGCCACAACGCCGGACAATGAAATCGTGGTTGTCCGGCAATACCGGTTTGGCACAGAGAAAATAACCACAGAAATACCCGGTGGCATTATTGACCACGGCGAGGATCCCAGGTCAGCGGCAATTCGGGAATTGAAGGAAGAAACTGGTTATACCTGCACCAATTGGATTTATCTTGATTCTGTCGAACCAAATCCGGCAATTTTGAATAATATGTGTCATTTCTGGCATGCAAAAGATGCTATTCAAACAGGCGAAATGAACCCTGACGAGGGCGAAGATATCGTTGTTGCCACGTTAACGCTCGATGAACTGCGATCCGAAATTCAGGCTGGCAGTTTCCGTCATTCACTGGCACTCCTGGCGCTTACAAAAGTTTTTGACGTATGGAAAAGGTAATCATCGATGGAAATAATCGTGGAGGGGTTTTTGTGCGATTGATATACACAAAGACTTCACCGTCTGAGTAAAAAACGGATGAACAAAAGGGCAATATAATTATGTATCCAGGCTTAACCGTAAAAAAATTATTCGTTTTATTCATCGGTATTCTGTGCGTAACCGGTTGTGGAAATACAAGTGTCAGAAAAGCTGATAGCAAATCACCCGGCATCAAAAAAACCGATATGAAGGATGCTGCCGGTAAGCAATCCGGGCGGTATGATGAAGTCGGCATTGCCTCATTCATTTCAGATGAATACGATGGTAAAATGACTGCTAGCGGCGTTCGTTACGATAGGAATAAACTGACCGCAGCTCATCCGTCATTGCCGTTTGGAACCAGGATACTGATTACCAACCTGGGGAATACCAAAAAGGTTGAGGTGACAGTTATCGATCGTTTTCAGCGAACGACGGACAGAGTTGTGAATGTTTCGCATAAAGCCGGTCTGGATTTAGATCTGATAGAGAGCGGGATTGCAAAAGTAGGCATAATCATTGTTGAAAAACCCGTACAGGACTTCAATTAAGGTAGCAGTTTAGTTTTTTGAAAAAAACATGACTTCTCAGCTATTTTACAACTCTGACAGGGTTCTGAAACCCTGTCAGAGTTGTACCAATACGCGGGATTTACCTTACATCGTCATGATGTTTCAAAAAACTAAAGTATTACGAATTTTTTAAAAAACGAAATTGGTATTAATTAAAAAAATCCGTTCTCTGTTTTGATGACTAACTGAATTAAAAACAAACATGAATAAAAATCACTATACCCAACACCTCCTCATTGCCATTCGCGCTGCGAAACGTGCCGGCGAGGCTATCCTTAAGGTCTATAACTCAGACTTTGTTGTTGAGCATAAAGATGACGACTCCCCTCTGACTCTGGCAGATAAATGCTCCCACGAGATTATTGAGAATGAACTCAAACAACCGCCGACCACAAATAACAATGAAAACACCTTGAATTCTTTGCGATTTCCTATCCTAAGCGAGGAAGGGAAAGATATTCCTTATGACGAGCGAAAGATGTGGGAGTATTTCTGGCTCGTTGACCCTCTTGATGGGACAAAGGAGTTTGTCAAAAGGAACGGGGAATTCACAGTGAACATTGCGCTCATCCACAAAGACAGGCCTGTTCTCGGATGTATCTATATACCGGTGCAGGATTGCTTCTACTTTGCCGCTGCACACCTTGGCTCCTATATGCTTACGAATAGTAAGGTCGTGACTGACGACCTCACAGCAAACGGTCTCCTTGATGCATCACAAAGACTGCCGCTAACCACCAACACCGCAAGCTCTGGCTCAAATGACAACCAGAGTATCACAAAGAAACATCCCTCTTTTACCATTGCTGGCAGCCGTTCACATGCAACACAAGAACTGTCAGAATTTGTAAGTAAAATAAGAGAATCGTACGGGGAGGTTGAATTCATCTCTGCGGGAAGTTCCCTGAAATTTTGCCTTGTGGCAGAAGGCAAGGCGGACATCTATCCGAGATTTGGACCAACAATGGAGTGGGATACTGCAGCCGGGCAAGCAATCGTCGAGCAGACGCGGGGAAAGGTTGTAGATATGCATACCAAAGGACCGTTAACGTATAATAAAAATAATCTGACCAACTCTTTTTTTCTTGTTACGGGACAAAGATTCCAGCCTTCTCAGTTTCAGCACTTATTATAATGTCTGAACAGAGCATGAACCTGCTTTTTATGAGTAGAGACCCATTCGATTGCTCCGGATTATGATATTGTTTGTGGTCCGTCGCGAGAGGAAGTGGGGAAATCAGACGAGGAACCAATGGGCTCCAAATGGAAATATTTGGAAGACATGAAGGATTTTTATATAATGTAAATTTGTTGTATAGGAATTTTTATTTTATTTAAGCGGGTTACAGGGTGGCACGGACAAACAAAATTCGTCTATACCACCCTATAACCGACGACACAACTTGAAGAATTTCAAAGTTTTTCATTGTGCCATTTACGCACCCCCAGCCCCCCTGGGAGGGTTAGGGGTGCATAAAAAGTTGTTGGGTTTTTGTTTTTTTACCCAGCTTATTTAAATCTGAATACCCTTTAGATCAACAAAGGAGAGTACCATGCAATATGAGCATCACGACCTTGTTCATGAATTTCCTGAATATCGTGAAAAGATTCATAATCTTAAGATGACCAATGGCCACTTTAAAAAGCTTTTTGATAACTATCATAAAATTGACAAGGAGGTTTACCGGGTTGAAAACGATATCGAACCGGCCTCAGATACGACCATGGAAGATCTTAAAAAACGCAGGCTTGCTTTAAAAGACGAGCTTTTCAACATACTTAAACATAATACGCACTGATGATGAGGCTTCTATTACCAATCAGAACGTTTTAAAGATTGTGTCTATGATCAGATTAAAAACAAACGAGGCGCTTGTCGATGAGCAGGGTAGTAATGATAACGTTGTCATACTTGTTCATGAATCAGATAACCAGCATGATGAAAAAACAATAGCCATAGAAACAGAAAGTTTCGGTATGCTTGGTTACGTAAAACGTTCTGCGGCAAAAGTCACTTGCACGTATTATTGATGATGAGATAAGATTAAAGGTAGAAATCTTCGGTCAGTATTATACCAATGAGATTGATACAACAATTTTTCTCAGAATTAAAGCAAATGAGGACTGAAATATTTTACCCTGTGGAGAATTAACTAATAGTATGCACAGAGAAGGCTTATCCGTACTATGAGACAAGGGTTTTACCCCACTCTGGTCTTGGTTTGAAATTGCACCCCATGATTTGAATCGCTCTCACGTAGGTTTTAGTTTACAACTTGAATCAATCAGCTTGTTTCAACTATCGATTCTAATTCTTTGATGCTGTTAGCAGACATAACACAGGGTGGGACAGCCTCATTTTGTATAATTAATAGCGGTACATAATGTTTATTTCTTTATATTCAGCTTATGGCAGGATATAGAAGATTTTCGCTGAATAAAATAGAAATGAATTTCGCCATAGACCATGCCTAAGATCAGCGTAAAAAATTTCAACCTTGAGTCTACTCTCTTATGCGGTCAACTGTTCCGGGTATTCAGAAGGGGTGATTGGTATGATATTGCTGCAAGGGACCGTATCTTTCATGTCAGACAGTCTGCTCATTACTTAGAATTCCAGGGCATAGATCGTAAATTCCTGACACACTATTTTGCGCTTGATGAGCCATACTCCACTATTTTAAATGAAATAAACAGGGACCGACACATCGGCAAGGCAATCAGGAGATACTATGGATTACGCATTGTACGGCAGGACCCCTGGGAATGTCTCATATCATTTCTCTGTTCTTCTGCTGCAAATATCCCAAAAATAAAACTAAATCTTGAAATTTTATCACGGTCCTTTGGAAAAAAGACTGATGTGAAGGGGATGGAGATGCACACATTTCCCAATCCCGGTGATTTAAATGATTACGACCAGATTGTTTTGGCAAAGACGGGCTTTCGGGCAAAGTATCTTAAAACGGCTAACGATCTTGTGAGTGAAGATTTTTTGTTGTCTCTCAGAAAACTTTCCTATCCGGAGGCAAAGAAAGCGCTGAAAGATATTCCTGGGATTGGGGATAAGATTGCAGATTGTATCCTTTTGTTTTCTTTGGGCTTTACCGAGGCATTCCCCATTGATACTTGGATGAAGAAGATTCTTCAGAAATTATATTTCAACAATCAGCAGGTATCAAACCAAAAGCTCCAGGAGTTTGGAGTAAAATATTTTGGCAGATATGCGGGGTATGCCCAGCAATTTCTTTATATGCTGGCACGGGAATCCGCATAGGCAAGATTGTGGCTTATCGGGGTTTTCGTTTGAATAACTTTATGCTTTGTGTCAACGTTATGATTTGGTATAGTGAAAAAAATTTTAAATGTACGGCCTTCAAAGAACGTAACAATTTAGGTTTTTAGAAAATCTTCTGTATAAATAATGTTGTCTGGTAGGGGCGGGCTTGAAACCTGCCCCTACGTTGCGGGTAATGCCTTCTCTGTTGGAAATATTCAAAAAAAGTAAATTGCTACAAAAAAACCTTTTTTCAGAAAAATCATGAAAACGACTGCATGGTTGGCCAAAGAATTCTTCCTCCCTGAAGCTCTTTCTTCTGCCAGGAATGCTATAGAAAAGGCGGGAGGAAATGAAACGTTCATGGTAGGAAGGCTTAACGACGACCTCCTTGTGATGGACGTCGATGTCTGTGCCATGGGCAATAAAACGGCTGTACCCGCTATGATAAAGCAAGCGAGGTGCGGGGATGTTATTGTTCACAACCATCCGGACGGGACTTTAGAGCCATCCGATGCAGATCTGGAGATCGCATCCTATATGGGATCTCAGAATGTGGGATGCTATATTGTGGATAATAACGTGGAATTTGTATACCCCGTGGTAAAGGTTATGAAAGAGCGGTTATGCGAGAAGCTTGCCTTCAACGAGTTGTCGGCGCAATTTCAGCCGGAAGGAAATTTTGCAAGGCATCTGTCTCAGTATGAATATCGCAAGCCACAGGTCGATATGCTGAAATCGGTCGTTGATGCCTTTAATGAAGACAAAATTGCTGTGATTGAAGCGGGGACGGGGACGGGAAAATCTCTGGCATATCTGGCTCCTGCCGTGTTCTGGAGTATTAAAAACCAGGATCGGGTAGTGGTGTCTACGCATACGATAAACCTACAAGAACAATTAATGGA
Organism: Candidatus Brocadia sapporoensis; assembly: GCF_001753675.2. Classification (GTDB taxonomy): domain Bacteria; phylum Planctomycetota; class Brocadiia; order Brocadiales; family Brocadiaceae; genus Brocadia; species Brocadia sapporoensis. Next base: position 44,589 of record NZ_MJUW02000019.1, read on the forward strand.
AAAAGACATTCCGATACTCAGAACATGCTGTGGACTCGATTTCAAGAGTGTTCTCGTAAAAGGGAGAAATAACTATGTGTGCCTGAGAAAGGTTTATAATTTACGTTTCGATAGCAGTGCGTTGATTGATGATGAAGATCGTCAGCAACTGAATGATCTGCTAGCGTGGGCGGCAAAAACACGAGATGGAAGCAAAACCGATCTTAATTTTGTGCCACAGGAGGATGTTTGGGAGGCAATACAATCTGAGGCAGACCAGTGCACACGACTGAAGTGCCGGTTTTATGACGAGTGTTATTTTTATATTGCCCGGAGAAACGCAGCAAGCGCAGATATCCTGGTCGTGAACCACTATCTTCTGATGGCTGACTTGATGGTGCGTAGGGAAACAAAGGGGTATGATGCCGTAGCTATCTTGCCTCCCTTCCAGAAAATTATTATCGATGAGGCTCATCATCTTGTAGATGTGGCAACGGCAAGTCTCAGCGCGACGATTTCGAGATTAAGGATACTAAAGCTCCTGGGGAGATTGGTTAATCTCAAGGATGCGAGAAAAGGCCTGTTGCAATACCTGAAGAGCAAATTAAAAGAGGTGAGTTCTGTTCATGACCAGGCTATTGCAGGAGAAATTACCGATAGAATCAACACGGAAATCCTGGAGGCACGCCAGCTTCTCTATGATACCGTGCAAAGAATATTTGAAGATATGTCTGAAGCGATCAGTAATTATGGTGTTCACACCGGAATGCAAAAGGAAGAGATGAAGGATGGGGAGATCACATTTCGCATTACTGCAAGCTTTGTTTCTACCGATCTGTGGCGAGATGTTATCGAGAGTCAATTCAGAAAATTGAGCGCGGATATCCGGGAATTTGTCTTTCTCTTAACGTCACTCCTCGAGGAAATGGCGGAATTCTCGAAAAAATCACAAGAAGTCTTATCGTCTGTTCTGATCGATCTTGTTTCGTGCAAGATGCGATTGAAATTTGTGACAAACGAGATTGATGCTTTTGTTGAGGATAATGAAAGGATTTGCAAATGGATAGAAATGAAGAGATACGCAGGGGAACCGACAGTCAGGTTTTGCACTGCGCCGCTTTCCGTTTCCGAAGATTTAAAGATGTGCCTCTACGATCATTATCGTACGATACTCCTGACATCCGCTACCCTGGCAATCAACAAGACCTTTTCCTTTTTCAAAGATAGTAGTGGTTTGCAGCAAATTTCACACGAGCGATTATCAGAATCGATCCTGGATTCCCCATTTGATTTCCAGCAGCAGTCTCTTATCGGTATTCCTACAGATATTGCAGAACCTGGCCAACCAGGTTATGTTTCCACTCTGGAAGAGAATATCTTAAAGACTATAGAAATTTCGGAAGGCCGTGCGTTAGTCCTGTTTACTTCATACAGTCTTCTCAACAATCTTTATCAACGATTGGAACCGCAGATCACACGACTTGGTTATGTCTGTTTGAAGCAAGGAATAAGGAGTCGTCATAACCTCCTCGAGACCTTTAAAGAAGATGCGACGTCGGTCTTGTTTGCTACAGACAGTTTCTGGGAAGGAATTGACGTAAAGGGAGATGCTTTGTCATGCGTCATCCTTACCCGATTGCCATTTAAGGTGCCGACACAACCTATTGTTGAGGCAAGGGTGGAGGCCATTGAAAGGGCTGGTGGTGATGCTTTTTTTCAATATTCCGTACCTATGGCAGTGATTAAATTCAAGCAGGGATTTGGCAGGCTCATCCGGAGTCGCGAGGATAAGGGAGTCGTGGTTGTTTTCGACCGCCGGATAGTTACTAAGAAATATGGGCGTGTCTTTCTTCAATCACTTCCGGATATCAGGTGCATTAAGGATAAGAGAGAGATTGTTTTTCAGGAAATGAGACAGTTTTTTGATGATGACACTTTTTCCCCGGTAGGGAAAAGGAAGTCCTTCCGGTAAGGCCACAGAGTACATGTTCCACGGATAGGAAGGAAAGAATAAATAATTTACTACATTGATGTTAAGGAATTCCAATACAAAAAGTAGCGCAGGGGTTTATCTCCCGCCATTGGCCTGATTTGTTGGGGAAGGCATATTATCATGAAGGTTTTTTTAACAGGCAGTACCGGCTTTGTAGGAAAACGGATACTTCAGGATTTACTCAAAAAAAATTATCAGGTCAGATGCGTTGTCAGGCAGGGTTCTGAACAAAAGATTGTGCACTACAAAGAAGCGGCGGACATTGTACAAGGAGATATTACCGATGTGGACAGTTTGCGAGGCAAACTGGCAGGATGTGATGCTGTGATCAACCTTGTTGGTATTATCAGAGAGTTTCCCGGGAAAGGGATTACGTTTGAGAAATTACATTATGAGGGGACGGTAAATCTTCTTAAAGCGGCACGGGAACAGGGTGTCCGTCGATTCATTCAGATGAGTGCGCTCGGGGCGCGAAAAGACGGGAAGACCCAATATCAGCAAACCAAGTTCCGTGCGGAAGAATGTATACAAAGCAGCGGGCTTGATTATACGATTTTTCGCCCATCAGTTATCTACGGGCCTGGAGACAAATTCGTCAATCTATTTGTCCGCATGCTGAAGACACTGCAATTTGTGCCTGTCATTGGCAACGGCAGGTATCAGATGCAACCCGTATCCGTGGAAAACGTATCGAATGGTTTTGTAAGATCAATAGAGCAAAAGGATTCTATTGGAAAAATATTTGTTGTTGGCGGACCGGAAAAGATGGAGTTTAATCGAATTATTGATATCATTGGCAGCGTCCTCTGCGTGCCTCCGTATAAACTTCATATCCCGGTTTTCATCATGAACCTTGCAGCAGAAATGTTTGATTGGCTGCCCGCCTTTCCTGTTACAAAAGACCAGATTAGCATGCTACTGGAAGGCAACACCTGTGATGAAAAACCATTTTTAAATCATTTTAGTATCAAATCTATTGAGTTTAAACAAGGTATCTCCAAATACTTTATATCATGAAAGGTATAGATACAACCCATGACAGACACGAACTATCCGAAGGTTGATTATCTTCTGCAGCTCAGTTGTGGCTACTGGAAGTCCTATATCCTCTTTACCGCGGTGGAGTTTGATCTCTTTACTATTATGAACAAAGGAAGGCTTACCGCCAAAGAAGTTTCTCAGGCTATTCAGGCCAACGAACGGGCGACCGAGATGCTTCTCAACGCACTTGTTTCGCTTAGATTACTTATTAAACAGGAAAACCACTATGCAAATTCCTCTCTATCGAATTGCTATCTGATCAAGGGAAATCCTAATTATCTTGGAGATTATATCCATCATTTTCATAATATGACGGATACCTGGGCAATGCTTCGGGAAACGATCGAAACGGGAAATCCGGTTTCCCTGAAGGACCTGCCGGAAGAGGTTGATCCGCATGATTTGAGGGATTTTATTACGGCAATGCATAATATAGCTTCCGTAAAGACAGAGGAGCTTTGCAGAAAGCTCGATTTAAAAGGTGCAAAGACGTTGCTGGATATTGCTGGTGGTCCTGGTACCTATGCCATTGCCCTCGCAAAGGCCAATCCAGAGCTTCGTGCCGTTGTCTTTGATCTGGAGCACACCATTCGCCTCACCCGTGAATTCATTGCGGCGGCAAAGATAGGAGACCGCGTTACCACGCAAGCGGGCAATTGTCTGGAGGATGGCTTTGGGGAAAATATGTACGATGTAATTCTGGTCTCAAATCTTTTGCATATTTACAACACTGCCAATAATACCAGAATACTCAGGAAGTGCCGGGATGCTCTCAAAGAGTGCGGACTCATTGTCATCCATGAATTTGTCCTGGATGAAACAAGGACACATCCACAGTTTGCCGCTCTCTTCAGCCTCAATATGCTCCTCGGTACTCAGGAAGGGGCTTCGTACAGCGAGCCTGAATACCAGGAATGGCTTGCCAATGCCGGGTTTGATGATATAAAAAAGATTGACCTGGAGTCCAATTCAACCTTAATTATTGGCAAAAGAAGATAGGACAATCGTCTTATTCAACGGTTACGCTTTTGGCAAGATTTCTGGGTTTGTCGACATCACAATTACGCATGACTGCCATATGGTACGCCAGTAACTGGAGTGGTATTACAGAAAGAATGGGTGTCAACCAATCGGAAGTCTTCGGAATATAAAAGACATGATCGACTTTTCCTCTGATAGAATCGTCTCCTTCCGTCGCAATTGCTATCAGCCTTCCACCTCTGGATTTGACCTCGGCAATATTACTTAAAATCTTTCCGTAGACACTATCCTTTGTAGCAATAAAGATTACAGGCATATCCTTGTTGATAAGGGCGATAGGTCCGTGTTTCATCTCTGCAGCCGGGTAACCTTCGGCATGAATATAGGATATCTCCTTGAGCTTTAATGCTCCTTCAAGCGCCACGGGGTAATTGTATCCTCTGCCCAGATAGAGGGCATTTTCACTGTCTTTATACATACGGGCAAGTTCCACAATTTCTTCTTCCCTGTCGAGGATGTTCTGGATTTTATCGGGTATTGACTGGATAACCTTAATTGCGTCGGAGGATACCGGGGCATGGGGATGTTTCAAATGCATCATATACAAAGTGAAAAGATATAAAACGGTAATCTGGGCAGTAAATGCCTTGGTGGATGCAACTCCTATCTCCGGGCCGATATGTAAATAAATACCACAATCAGCCTCACGGGCAATCGTACTGCCTACGACATTGCAGATAGAAAGCAATTTTGCTCCCTTGTGCTTTGCTTCCCGCATTGCTGCTAACGTATCCGCTGTTTCACCTGACTGGCTTATGGCTATAACGACCGTATCTTCTTCAATCACAGGGTTTCGATACCGAAACTCTGAGGCATATTCAACATCAACAGGCATACGTGCCAGTTCTTCCAGCATGTATTCACCCACCAGCCCTGCATGCCAGGAGGTGCCACAGGCGACAATGATAATACGTTTTGCCTTACGGAGTTCCTTTTCACAGCTTAATAAGCCTCCCAATTTGATCGGGCCATGGTCGGTTTCTATTCTTCCGCGCATTACATTTCGCAACGCCTGGGGTTGTTCGTGGATCTCTTTGAGCATAAAATGCTCATATCCGCCCTTCTCGATCATATCGATATTCCATAGCACCTCTTCCACCTTTTTGTAAGTAGGGATATTTTGTATGGTTTTAGTTTCGTAATGATCCAAGGTGAGAATAGCCACCTCATTATCATCCAGATACACCACATCCCTTGTATGCCCAAGGGAAGCAGAGACATCCGATGTGACAAAGTATTCTTTATTACCAATGCCTATTACCAGAGGAGATCCCTTTCTTGCGGCTACGATCTTGTTCGGATCTTTCGTAGAAATTACGGCAATTCCATAGGTTCCTTCTACCTCTTTCAATGCCTCCATAACTGCTTTTTCGAGATTGTTCTGAAAATATTTTTCGATGAGATGTGCTAATACCTCGGTATCGGTTTCGCTCTGAAAGATATGTCCTTCCCTTTCCAATCTGGATTTTAGATAATCATAATTCTCGATAATTCCGTTATGCACCACGGCAATTTGTTTGTGGCAATCCATATGAGGATGGGCATTGTTCATGGTCGGAGCGCCATGCGTTGCCCATCGTGTATGAACAATTCCTATATGGGTGTTGAATTTGCCACCATCGAGCTTTTTTTCCAGTTCGGCTATTTTTCCTACGGCTTTTTCGCACCTTAAGCTGCCATTTTCGACAAAGGCGATTCCGGAGGAATCGTATCCGCGATATTCGAGCCTTTTAATACCGTCCAACAAAATCGTGACGGCTTTGTTATATCCAATATATCCTACAATTCCGCACATGGGTTTTAGTCCTCAAAATTATCGTGATGTTTTCACAAGTCTTTTAATGGTATTATATATTTCTGGTAATTTTTTGATTACTACCTGAATGCGTTTTTCTTCCGCAATCGGTTTGGCCGGCGACCCCCATACAATTGAGCCAGCCTCTAAACTTTTATAAACCTTGGAACCGCCGCCAATCATGCAGTTGTCGCCTATTGTTGCATGGTCAGTGATACCGACATCTTCAGCAATCAGAACATTTTTTCCAATTTTAGCACTTCCTGCAATCTTGGCGTATGCAATAAGCATCGTGTCATCCCCTATAACAACATTGTGGGCAATATGGGAATGATTGTCTATCTTCACTCCATTTCCAATGATGGTTTTGTCGAGGGCAGCGCGGCAGATCGTTACCATAGCGCCAATTTCGACATCATCGCCAATTTCAACGATTCCAACTTGTGGTATCTTTACGTGTTTCTTTTTCAATTGAAGATAGCCAAATCCATCATCACCGATAACGCTATTGCAATGAATAGTAACCCGCCTCCCAATGATAGTGTTTTCCCGGATAGAGACGTTGGCGTAGATAACTGAGTTGTCTCCGATGCGGCTCCCCTTGCCAATAAATGTATTTGGATAAATGGCAACATAATTACCGATCGTTACTCCGTCCTCCACGACAACATGTGCACCGGCAGAAACTCCTACTCCCACGGTAGCTTCTTTACTGATGACCGCCGTAGGATGAATGCCTGCCTGACGTTTAAATCGCTCTTGTGCTACAATCTCCAGAAATTTTGTAAAAGAGAGGGTTGGATTTTCTAAGATAATTTGTGGTTTTTTGAGTTGCTGAATCTCACGGTGTATTACGATTGCGGCAGCGCGAGATGTTAAAGCCTGAGGGACAAGGACGTCGTTCTTGACAAAGGCTATATCTCCTTCTTTTGCAGCTTCAATGCTAGCAAGTCCTGTAATGCAGGTATTCCCATCACCAATGATTTTCCCGCCAAGAATAGCATGGATTTCATTAAGGGTAAATTTCATGTATCTGCAGAGAGATTGTTTGGTTTATTCCATTTTACATTTTTAATGTTACCATTGAACACTAGTATATCAGAAATAGAATCATCTGCAAATTTTTAATATTTTTAGGAACAGATAACGTGACATGGTTATATGTAAGTTTATGGGGTTATACCTGCCCAAGAATAATGCAAGCGTTGTGGCCGCCAAAGCCAAACGAATTAGAAAGTGCATTTTTAATCTTCTTTTTCCGGGCAACATTGGGGACAAAGTCTAATCCGGCGCATTTGGGGTCGGGTGTCTCATGGTTAATGGTTGGTGGTATGATCCCATCCTTAATTGCCAAGGTACAGATGATTATTTCAACACTCCCTGAAGCGCCGAGTTGGTGACCCAACATAGATTTTGTAGAACTGATAGGGATTTTGGGTGCATGTAGTCCAAAGACCTTCTTAACGGCTTCCATTTCAATGTTGTCACCAATTGGAGTTGAGGTAGCATGTGCATTAATGTAATCTATTTCTTCCGGATTACATTGAGCGTCATTCAGGGCGCTTACCATGCATCGCACAGCGCCTTCACCGTTTGGTTCTGGCGCCGCAATATGATATGCATCTGAGTTGAGTCCGTAGCCAAGTATCTCTGCATAGATATGTGCACCTCTTTTTTTTGCGATTTCAAATTCTTCAAGCACAACAACACCGGCGCCTTCGGAAAGGACGAAACCATCCCGGTCTTTATCAAAGGGACGGCTTGCTTGTTGTGGTGCATTATTTCGGGTAGAAAGAGCCTTCATTGAGATAAAACCACCCATTGCCAAAGGAGTAATTACCGCTTCTGAGCTTCCCGCAATCATTATGTCTGCATCTCCCCGCTGGATAATCCTGACGGCCTCTCCTACGGTATTGCCGCCGGTAGTGCATGCTGTTACCAGTGCGTAATTCGGTCCCTTGAGTCCGAATCGTATTGCTACTTGTGCCGGGGCGGCGTTGACCATTAATTTGGGAATCAGAAAAGGTGATATTCTCGAAGGTCCTTTTTTGAGAAGGATTGCATGCTGTTCCTCAAGTTCTATTAAACCACCCATGCCAGAACCAATGATAACCCCCGCTCTGGTTTTGTCGAAGCCTTCTAAACCAAGCTCAGCATCTTTTACTGCCAGGACAGCGGCGACGATAGCAAACTGAGCAAACCGGTCTAACCGCCGGGCATCTTTAACATCGAGCCAGCGGTTAGGTTCAAAATCGCTAATTTCTCCTCCAAAGTGTACATCAAAAGCAGTGGTATCGAAAGAAGTAATGGGTTTTATACCGCTTTTCCCTTCACAGAGCGCAGACCAGAGTTCTGCTTTTTCGTACCCTAAAGGGGTAACCGCACCTACGCCGGTAATAACAACCCTTCGCCGTTTCTGCATTTATTTGTGTTCCTCAATGTATTTAACCGCATCCCCAACAGTCCGTATCTTTTCCGCATCTTCATCAGGGATATTCATATCAAAGGCGTCTTCAAATTCCATGATCAGTTCTACGGTATCCAGGGAATCTGCTCCCAAGTCGTTAATAAATGCCGTTTCTTTCGTAATCTGTTCCGCTTTTACTCCCATTTGTTTTATGATAATCTCTTTGACCTTATCTTCAACTGCTGACACGATTTTACCTCCTTATGCTAAAATGAATACAATTTCCCTATATTTTCAAAGGCATCTATGGTGTCGATGCTTCTGATTTCCTGGGCAGCGTCAATCCTTTTCATGAGCCCCGACAATGTTTTGCCAGGTCCAATCTCATAAAACTGATTAAATCCGTCTTGTATCAGACGGGAGATTGACTGATGCCACCGTACCGGACTATTTAATTGTTTTGTTAATGATGTTTTTATCTCGTTGGGTTCCCTCACATATCGTGCATGAATATTTGCTATAACAGGAATATTTGGCTGCGAGATTGGCGTTGATGCCAGTTCCCTTGCAAGTTTATCACTTGCTGGGGTCATTAAGTCTGAATGAAATGCTCCGTCGACTTTTAAGGGGACGACCATTCTTGCTCCTCTTTCCTTAGCGAGAACGGATGCCTTTTCTAACAGAGACTTTTCGCCTGAGATAACAATTTGCCCCGGGCTATTATAATTCGCTGCACAAATGATTCCCATCGGCATCAACTCCGCACAAATCTGTTCCACCTTTTCGTCTGCTAATCCAATAACAGAAACCATCCCACCCGCATTTGCATTACACGCTTCCTGCATAAACAGACCGCGCTTGTATACCAACCTCACCGCATCCTGAAAAGCTATTGAACCTGCAGCTACATGTGCCGTATATTCTCCAAGGCTTAGTCCGGCAGTTGCATGGCACTCATTTCCATTACTGAATGGATTTCTTTTTACGACTTCCAATATTGCCAGGCTGACTACAAGAATGGCAGGCTGACACAGGGATGTCTTGTTTAACTCTTCCTGTTTTTCATGGAAGCAGAGCGAAGCTATATCAAATCCAAGTATTTCACTAGCCTGATTGAATATCTCTCGCGCTTCTTTGAAGTGGGTATAGAAATCTTTACCCATTCCCACATATTGCGATCCCTGACCGGGGAAAAGAAATGCTGTCTTTTGCTTGCACTCTACCATCGAATAACTGAGGATCCCCAGGTCAACCCACCTCCAAATGCTACCAGCATAACGAGATCTCCCTTGGAGAGCCTCCCTTCCTTTCTTGCCTCGTCAATCGCAATGGGAATAGATGCCGATGAGGTATTTCCATATTTGTCGATATTCACAAAAGCTTTTTCCATAGGCAATCCAAGTTTTTCCATGGTCGCTTCAATAATTCTCAGATTGCTCTGATGTGGAATAATAAGGTCAATATCCTCGATCGTAAGTCCGTTTTTGTTTACCGTTTCCAGAATCATACTTGTTATATTGTTAATCGCCAGTTTAAATACCTCTTTGCCCCGAAAGTGAATATAATGTGTCCGCTGTTGTACCGATTCTACAGAGGCCGGAGTCTTTGCTCCCCCTCCGGGCATGATGAGGACATCTGCCTGTGATCCGTCAGCAGCCAGGCTTGTAGAAAGAATCTCGTGTTTTGCGCTGCTTTTTTGTATGATAACAGCACCGGCTCCGTCTCCAAACAATACACACGTAGTGCGGTCAGTAAAGTCGGTAATCGTTGACAGACACTCAGCGCCTATCACCAGGACAGTCTCCATTGCCCCTGAATTTACAAAGCTTTGTCCGACGGATATTGCGTAAATAAATCCGGCACATGCGGCTAATATATCAAACGCACCCGCCCGGGTTGCGCCGAGTTTTTGCTGTACAAAGCATGAAGTCGAAGGAAAGAAGTGGTCGGGTGTAATTGTCGACGTAATAATCATGTCTAAATCGTGAGGATATACCCCGGCATCTTCCATCGCTTTAAGTGATGCCTGAGTGGCAAGATCAGAGGTTATTTGTCCGTTTTCAACGATACGGCGCTCTTTGATGCCAGTTCTTTGGATAATCCAATCATCACTGGTGTCAACCATCTTTTCTAAATCATAGTTTGTTAGAACCTTTCCAGGCAGGTAGGAACCTATACCAGTAATAGACGCCCTTTGATTCTGTCGCATGTATAATTTTAAATATCCAGAGGAGATTAAATGAATGGTTTATCGGTTACATAACAATTGACGCAGATGCATCGGCCTTTTCCAGTTCAGAAACAATATGCTCATTGACTTTATTTTTTGATAACTGCAATGCGACCCTTATGGCATTGAGGATTGCTTTGGAATCAGACCTGCCATGACAAATAATACACACCCCGTTGACACCCAGCAAAGGGGCACCGCCATATTCAGCAAAGTCCGTTTTGGCCTTTAAGGGAGCAATGGCCGGTTTACACAAGAATAAACCTAATTTTGACCAGAAACTTTTCATTGCTTCTGCCTTAATCGTTGATAAAATCCCTGTAGCAAGCCCTTCTGCAAATTTTAACATGACGTTCCCGACGAAACCCTCACAAACAATAATATCTGCTTTCCCATCAAATATTTCTCTGCCTTCTATATTTCCTACAAAGTTTAACTGAGAATGTGAGAGAAGGGCAAATGTTTCTTTCGCAAGATCATTCCCTTTTGCATCTTCTTCACCGATATTTAAAAGTCCCACTCGCGGATCTTTTACACCGAAGATACACTTGCTGAATATGGTTGACATAACGCCATACTGAAAGAGATGGATGGGTTTACAGGCAATATTTGCTCCTACGTCAATGACCAGACAAACGCCACTCCTCGTAGGAAATGGAGCGGCAATGCCAGGACGCCGCACTCCTTTCAGCGTCCGCAAATGCAATGTCGCTGCAGCAACCACTGCGCCGGTATTGCCCGCACTCACGGCAGCGACTGCTTCGCCTTTTGCCACAAGCCCGACAGTTTGCGTGATTGATGAATTTGTTTTCTGACGTATGGAATACGTAGCAGGGTCTTCCATGCCAACCACTTGAGATGCGTGATGCGTAGTAATATTTTTCGGGATGGTTCGGTAAGATTCCAGCTCTCGCTGTATCGCTTTTCCATCGCCAACCAACAGAATCTCGCTATCCTGAAATTGCTGTGCAGCCAGGATGGAACCCTTAACAATCTCGTGGGGAGCCTTGTCCCCTCCCATTGCATCTACCGCAACCTTCATGGCTTACATTCCAACCGAAATGACCTGCTTACCCCGGTAATAGCCGCAATTATGACAAACCGTGTGTGGTTGATTTACCTGCTTGCAATGGGAACAAATATACCGCTTCGACCGTATACCACTGCCTTTTTCGATATTTTCAGCAAGCGGAATAACCGGCGGAGTTAATTTGTCGTGCGTACGTCTTTTACGAGTTCTTGAATTTGAAAATCTTCTCTTTGGATTAGGCATGTATCACCTCTAAAAAATTTTATACGACCTTTCACAGTGAGGATACCAGAATGCAAAAGTTTTATACTATTTCTCTTATTTTTTCTTTTGATATCCTAACATAATTCTCTTTGTTATTTTATTGTAAATCTCTTATTTCTCTTAAGTTAAAAAAATAGATAGCTACAGGATTCAAATAATTTCAAACGGAGAATTTTATATATAATCACATTCAATGTCAAGTAAAAACTCAAAGACCCTGATCGGTTCTCAATTACATACCAGTGATTGTTTATATTGTATGAAATGTTTTTTACGGGTACTCTATTCTGCAGACAGGCTTACTCCGGCAAGGATTTTTTCCCTTAACAATTCGGTGGCAAAACTCAGCGCTTCATCGAGTTTTTCTGGCCATTGCCCTCCTGCCTGTGCCATATCTGGCCTGCCTCCTCCCCCTCCGCCAACCACTTTTGCAATTTCCTTTGAGATGTTCCCCGCATGCAAACCGCACTTGACGAGAGCCGGGCTCAAGGCAGCAATGATTGTTACCCGTCCGTTTTGTGCAGTTCCTAATATAATAGCCATGTCTTTGGCTGATTTCATTAATCTATCTGCCGTTTTTCTGAGATCATCTGCAGTTGCATCCTCTAATTTTCTTGTAATAATTTTTACTCCGGAAACCACTTTGGCATTCTCAACGAAAGAGTCAACCTTGCCGCTTATCTCTTTTTGTTTGACCTTGTGAAGCTCTTTCTGAAGATTCTTTAATTCACTTAACAGGTCCTGTGTCTTTGCAATCAGCTTGTCCTCACTCGTATTCAAGGCGCTACACATCTCGTTGACAAGTCGTTCTTTTTCCCTGTCCCTGTTTAATGTTGCGGTGCCTGTCATTGCTTCAATACGTCTAATCCCGGCAGCAACGGACGATTCGCCGATAATTCTCAACAATCCTATTTCTCCTGAGTGATTTACGTGAGTGCCACCGCATAGTTCTTTGCTGAAATCGCCTATAGCAACCATTCTGACCAAATCGCCGTATTTTTCTCCAAACAAGGCTATAGCACCAGCATTCCTTGCCTCATGGATAGATAATTCCTTTACCACGACAGGCTCATTTTTCAGGATCATTTCATTAACGATATCTTCGATTCGTATGATCTCTTCTTGTGTTAAACCTGAGAAATGATGAAAATCAAAACGCAGCCGGTCCTGTGTAACCAGTGATCCTGATTGCTCTGCATGCTGACCGATCACTTTTCTCAAGGCAAAGTGGAGAATATGTGTTGCTGAATGGTTTTTCCGAATGGAGTTCCTTCGCTGAATGTCAATTTTGGCATGAACCAGACCCTCTTTTCGAATGTCTCCCTTTATCACTTTTCCTATGTGCAGGATGAAGTCATTGTTCTTTTTCGTATCGGTAATTTTGACCTGATTTCCATTTAACTCCAGAATCCCGGTATCACCAACCTGGCCGCCTGATTCTCCGTAAAAAGGTGTCCGATCTAAAACAACCGTAACTTCTTCCCCGACAGTGACCACTTCAACGAGTTGATCGCCCTGGATAAGAGCAATTATCTTCGCTTCACAGGCATCTGCCTGGTAACCAAGAAACTCGGTACCTTTCGAAAGTTCTTTTATCCTGCTCAATGGCCCTGTATCAAAGACCTGCCCGGTCATCTGTGATGATGTCCTTGCCTGTATCCGCTGCTTCTTGAGTTCGTTCTCAAAACCATCCTTATCTACCGTAAATCCCTTCTCACTGAGAATCAATTCTGTCATATCCAGAGGGAAACCATACGTATCGTATAATTTAAAGGCTTCCTGTCCAGACAAGACTTTTTGCTGGTTCTTTTGCAACGTATCCATCCATTCTTTCAGTCTGGCTGTCCCCAGTTCTAAAGTTTCATGGAATTTCTCTTCTTCACTTTTCACAACCCTCGCAATGTTTTCCCTGCGCTGCTTAATATCGGGATAGTATTCCTGCATGACATTGCCGACAATCGGTACCAGTTTGTATAAAAAGCAGTCTTTTATACCCAACTGCGTGCCATCTCGTATAGCACGCCGTAACAGTCGTCTCTCGACATAGCCGCGTCCTTCATTGCCAGGCAGAACACCATCAGAGATGCAAAACACGCACGCCTTCACATGGTCTGCAATTCGACGCATAAGTATAGCATGTTCACTTTGTCCGTTATATTTTATGTGGGCAATTTCTTCTAAGGATTTGATAATAGGACGAAAGATGTCTATGTCGAAGTTGGTTTGTACTCCCTGCATGACACGCGCCATTCTTTCCAGTCCCATGCCCGTATCAACATTTTTATGAGGCAATGGTACCAGTTTGCCGCCTTCCGTGCGGTTATATTGCGTGAATACAAGATTCCATATTTCTACAAACCGGTCGCAATCACAGGCTGGATCGCATCCTTTTGTTCCACAGCCGACTTTTTCTCCCTGATCAAAGAATATTTCAGAACACGGGCCGCAAGGTCCGTTAGGCCCTAAGAGGGGCGCATTCGCTGGCCAAAAATTGTCTTTTTCACCATATTGATAAATATTTGACCGTGGTATTCCAATATGTCTATCCCAAATTTCGTATGACTCCTGATCGTCCTTATAAACACTGACACTCAGGCGATTTTCCGGCATGCCTAATTCCTGCACCAGAAATTCCCATGCCCATTCAATCGTTTCTTTTTTAAAATAATCTCCAAAAGAAAAATTACCCAGCATTTCAAAAAAAGTATGATGAGAGGCCGTCTTGCCCACATTGTCAATATCACCCGTCCGGAGGCATTTCTGGCAAGTGGTTGCCCTCTTGAAAGGCAAATTCCCTTTACCCAAAAACATGTCTTTGAACTGATTCATTCCGGCGCCGGTAAAGAGGATCGTCGGATCGTTCTGTGGAACCAATGAGTCGCTGGGCCAGATTACATGCGACTTCTTTTCAAAGAATGTAAGAAATTTATTACGAATTTCGTTGGTATTCATAAACAATCCAGTTATTTTTCGCTCTTTTTAGAGACGGGCTCAACCTTTGTTTTTTCGGGAGCTTTTTCGGTGGTCTTTTCTATGACCATGTCCGGTTTTATTTTTTTCAAGATAGATTGCTCAAGCTCTTTCATTAATTCTGGTTTTCCTTCAATAAACTGCCGGGAATTTTCTCTGCCCTGCCCCAATCGAATTTCACCGTAAGAAAACCAGGTCCCCGACTTTTCAATAATCTGATGTTCGACTCCAAGGTCTATGATATCTCCCCCACGGGATATACCGGTATTATATAAGATATCAAACTCCGCCTTCTTGAAAGGGGCAGCAACTTTGTTTTTGGCAATTGTGGCGCGTACCCGGTTCCCAATAGTTGCCTCACCGTCTTTTATGCTGCCAATCCTTCGGATATCGATACGTACCGAGGAATAGAATTTTAATGCCCTGCCGCCGGGAGTTGTTTCCGGATTTCCACCATACATAACCCCGATCTTTTCACGAATCTGGTTAATAAAAATAACACTGGTGTGAGATTTTGAGATGCAACCCGTTAGTTTTCGTAATGCCTGCGACATAAGCCTGGCTTGTAGCCCCACATGAGCATCACCCATCTCCCCTTCAATTTCAGCGCGGGGAACAAGAGCCGCTACAGAATCAACAGCAATAATATCCACGGCATTGCTCCTCACCAGCAATTCAGCGATCTCAAGCGCCTGCTCTCCGGTGTCGGGCTGGTTAACCATAAGATTATTCAGGTCTACTCCTAATTTCTTTGCATAATCAGGGTCAAGGGCATGCTCAGCATCAATGAAGGCTGCCATACCACCCTCTTTCTGTGCATTTGCAATAATATGGAGCGTCAGAGTGGTTTTGCCTGAAGATTCAGGGCCAAAGATCTCGATAACCCTTCCCCGCGGAATACCCCCAACGCCCAGGGCAAGATCCAGAGACAATGCACCGGTTGAGATGGTAGAAACGTCGACCCTCGTCTGTCCACCCAGCTTCATGATCGTCCCTTTTCCGTACTGTTTCTCAATTTGTGAGATTGCCCGTTCTAGTGCCTGATGTCGCTTTTCTTTATCTGCATCTTCTGGTTTTGATATCATAATTCACCCATATAAAAAGCCGCGCTTGTTAAATCACCGGTTTGAAATTCTTGAACGTTAATCCAATTCAATACTCTGTAACTTCGTATATACAGGTCCGTCCGGTAAAAGGTCGCTCTTCATCAGAGCCACCTGCGTCACATGCTCTGACCCAAAATCAAACTCATGGTACGAATCTAGTTTTTCTGCAAGTCTCCTTACGTTTCTGAGCGTCTTTATGCGCCCTACGGTGAGGTGTGCACTAAATTTGCGATTCTCATGCTCCACACCTAACGCCACGAATTGATTGCCAAGTCTTTCATGGATTTGTGCCAAAACCCCTCTTTCGTCTATTACGTCAGCAAAAACAACCCGAGGCTTCTTCTCCGTAGGAAAAGTACCCACTCCCCGGTAATGTAGATCAAACGGCTTGATATGAGCCATAGCTTCTTTTATTATGGCGGTAACGGACTCTATTTTTTCTTCGTCAAGTGCGCCAATAAATTTTAGTGTAATATGAAGGTTTTCGGGGGCGACCCAGCTCACATCCGCACCGGCTTTTTTTAAGGCATTTTGAAAGGCCGATAACCTTTTTTGGATTTCTTCAGTAATTTCAACAGCAACAAAGAGCCTTACATTCATAAGATAAGCTAGTAACATATAACGCATGAAACCAAAGATTGCACAGACGACAAGAAAGCTTTATAAAACTAAATGGAATCTGCGGTTGCTTTTTAGGTCAGAATTGAATCGTCTCTGATGTTGCACACAGATTTTTCATTGCATAATCGAGCCTTTTTGTTGTCTTTTCCTTTCCCAGAAGTTCCATAGTTTCAAAAATGCCAGCGCTCACACTCTTTCCTGTAATGGCCACTCTCATGGGTTGTGCAAGCTTGGAAAATCCGACACCAAGCTTTTCGGTCAAATTACGCAGAGAGTCCTCGATATTTTTTTTGTCAAAATTATCAATTGGAGAAACAGCGGCATACACCTCTCTCAACAACTCTCCTACTCCTTCTCTCTTAAGGAATTTCGTTACGGCAGCCTGATCGTACTCGATTGTGTCGGTAAAAAAGAATCTTGTCTGATTCAGGAAATCCTGAAAGGTTTTGAACCGGTCGTGATACAGTTCCACCAGATCGAACAACCATCCCTCGGCGATCTTTGCCATATCAATCCCAGCCTTTTCAAAAAACCTTTTCGTTTCGGGCGCTAACCGTTCTACCGGGGTGTTTTTGATATATTGACCGTTCATCCAATCGAGCTTCGTGTTGTTAAACTGTGCGCTCGTCTTATTTGCGCGTTTCAAGGTAAATTTCTCTATCATTTCCGGAATCGATAAAATTTCCACATCATTTCCCGGCGACCATCCCAGGAGTGCAAGAAAATTTACCAGGGCGTGCGGCAAATAGCCCTTATCCCGATATTCTGTGACAGAAGTTGCCCCATGGCGCTTACTTAATCTTGACCCGTCTTCCCCAAGGATCATAGGGATATGGGCAAATTCCGGAGTTTTAAATCCAAAAGCCTTGTAAAGGGCGATCTGCTTTGGTGTATTCGATATATGATCGTCTCCCCGGATAATATGGGTAATCCCCATCTCAGCATCATCCACAACACAGGCAAAATTGTAGGTGGGAAAGCCATCGGCCTTGAGTATGACAAAGTCCTCAATGAGGGAGGTATCAAAGGTAATGATGCCGTGGATAAGGTCATTAATCTCCGTCATTCCATCCAGCATCTTAAAACGTATCGCTTTGCGTCCTTCGGCATCGGTATCATAAAAAGCCTTTCCCTCTGCCACCAATTTCTCCGCATATTGCTTGTACGCAGGGAGCCGTTGGCTTTGAAAATAGGGGCCTTCGTCCCAGTCTAACCCCAGCCACTTCATACTATCGAGGATGGCTTGTGTGGCCTCTTCGGTAGAACGTTGCTGATCGGTATCTTCAATACGTAAGAGAAAAACACCCTTATTATGGCGTGCAAAAAGCCAGTTAAAAAGGGCTGTCCGTGCCCCGCCGATATGGAGGTAGCCCGTGGGGCTGGGCGCAAAACGAACCTTGACGTGAGAGCTCAAACCTTCTTCCTTAACGATAAATTCTGTGAAATTTAGAAAAGAGTATGATAACGAATCCGGAATAAAAGTGTCAAGCGATTTATTGGTATGTAATAGAAGGTTAAGCAGGAACTGATTGAGGATTTTTTCAACATGTTTTTAAAAAAGGATTTCGAATTACCAATCTCCTGCAAGAATCGTGTCGCAAGGAAGAGGACGATCAGAAACGTACCATTGAAAATCTGCCGAATTGCGCCGTCCCCCGGGAGATAGAAGCGATAAAACTTGCGTTCAGCCATAAAGAGCGTCTCAGAGTATTGGGCGGATTGTCAGAATCGCTGAAACTCCGGTAAATTATCCGCTTTGGTATTCATAGCTCCTAACCAACATCCCGAAACTCATATTCATCATTACTGAACTGTGTGGTATTAAAAGATACTTCCAGGGTTTTCCTCCGTTGTGAATGGTATAATCAGTAGCATGCCTGCAATATTCTAAGGCCGCTTGCGCCTTCTCCTGCACGTTAGATGTTTCAATATCACCTTCTTTTTTGGTCTCCACCAGGTAAATAGCATCTTTTGTTTCTACGACAAAATCAGGATTGTATTGTCTCGAATTGTTTTTCCAGTAGATGTGGAATTGATTCGATGCGGGTCTTAGCCATTTCAGAACTGCCCCGTCCTGCTCTAAAATGGCGGCAAAATCTTTTTCTGTCTTGGAATCAAATTTATACAGATTATGGCATGCCTTTCTGAATCCACGAAATACCTTATTGGGAATGGCATTGGTTGGAGTGATTGTCTCGGTAAAATGATGAATACTGTCTTTCGTGTACTTCGAAAAATTGTGTTCTTCTATCCTTGTAAAGGGTTTTACTATCGGTTTTTCATAGCTTGGCGCTTCACAGTAAAAATGCTGCATTAACTGAGAATAGATATATCCTGCAATTTCTCTCTTGTTGTATTGAACGACGTTCATCAGTTTATCGTTATCAAGGTACGTCCTGAATTTCTCAATTGCCTGATTTGCTATTTTGAATAACAAATCAGACTGGACATCATAGTCTATTTCCGGAAAATTCATGAGTTCGTTAACAATAATATTTTCCGGACTGTCATGTATACCCCTGCCCTTCCCGCTGATAATATCTATGCTATTTTCCTGCTCACGAAGTTTTTTTATCAAAATTTCTTCCGATACCGGTTGGTAATTCAGATTTTTCGTATCCAGGTCAAAATCCTTAAAGCCCGACCGTACTTCATTACTTTGCTGAATAGTAATCCTTGGAATTTCGATAATGTTCTGCACAAAATCATGTACCACTGATTCATAAGCTTCTTCAACTTCCTTTATCATTTCTGCGGCAAATAAATTTTTCTGAGGAGTACTGTAAATCTTTTGTTTTATTCTTTCTACCGCTATTTGTTTAATTTCAGCCCTTGACAATTCATTGACGTTTGTCACCGCATTATTGAGTTCCGGAAGCGTTGAAAGGATCGTCTTTCTGATCTCTAAATCAATTTGTGCTCTTTGCTTCTGTTCAGGTTCAGCGATAAGCTCAATCTTTTTTCGTTCTTCCTCTAATTTCTGTTCAATATTTGAAACGGAAGTAATTACCTCTTTTTGCCCGGAAGTTTCTTGCGGGTCAATTTCGATAATATTTTGTCTCCTGATGATAGAATCGGGCTGATTTGCCGCATCAATGATTTCCTGAAATTTATCGTGGGCCACAACGGTAAGCTTATCTACTTTATCAGCGCCCGTTCTCTTTCCATACGGCAAACGCAAACCCCTGCCGATAGTCTGTTCCCTCAAGGTCATAGACGTAGCCGTTCTTAAGGGAATGATCGTATAGAGATTGGTTACATCCCAGCCTTCTTTCAGCATATTTACATGAATTACGATTTCTGTTTTATTGTCAGGGTTTTCTAACGAAATGAGCTTTTCGATATTTTCCTCTTTTTCTTCCCCTGACTGGTTCGAATGGATCTCCATTACCTTATCGGCATAATTGCCATTAAAGAAGGCGTTTGAAATGATCAACTGCTTTAATTTACCCGCATGCGTTGTATCCTGGGAAACGATCAGCACAAAGGGCTTGACCGGTTTTACCTTATTATCCCGCGCATAAATATCCAAGGCCACTTTCGTGTCTTCGTGGATACGAATGCCGTCTTCCAGCTTTATCCTGTCCAGTTCATCGGCAGAATAATGGGATGGGTCAAAGTCTTTGCGAGTCGCCACTGCCGGCTCTTTCACAAAACCGTCCTGAATAGCCTTAGCTAATGAATATTCATACACAACATTTTTAAACTTAACAGCTCCCCCGCTTCGCTCTACCTGGGGAGTTGCCGTAAGTTCTAATCCTAAAATCGGGTTTAATTCATTAATAACCTGCATCCCCCTGTCTGCACGGTAGTGGTGGGATTCATCCATCAGCAAAACAAGGTCGTCGAGGTTTGAAAGATAGTTAAAATAAGAATCGCCTATATATTCTGAAAGCCTTTTAATGCGGGGAAGTTTGCCGCTTCTTGTTTCTGCATTTATTTTGGATATGTTAAAGATATTGATATGAATATCAGATACGAACATTTTTGTCTGATGAATTTCGTTGTAGTTATCGCCGGTAATAATGCGGGGCTGGTTATGGACGAACTCTCCAATCCCCTGAAACACATATTTCGGGCAGTTCGGATTGGAAAAGTCCTCAATGAGTTTGTTATAAATGGTAATATTTGGCGCTAGCACAAAATAGTGCCTCATCCCCTTTGAAAGATACAAATACGCAATAAACGCACCCATTAAACGCGTCTTTCCCACACCGGTAGCCAAAGCAAAACAGAGAGAAGGGAAGTTTCTTTCAAAATCCGTGCAGGTAGGGTAACTGGTTTTTACCTTTTCAAGTTCTTGTTGAAGGAAAGAACCCACCCCTAAATCCCCTCCCAAGAGGGGACTTTTAAGCTCCCCTCTCGAGACTTCGTCGTGAGCACTCTGTCGAACGAGGGGGTTGGGGGTGTGTTTCTTTAACGTTAACTTGTCTGTAAGCTCTGCCAGTATATTCAGGCTGTCTGCCTGCGGCTGGCGAAGGCTTAAACGATTTTTAATTGCAGCGGCTATACGGTTCATTTAGTTATTACCCTCATTATTACCCTTTTTTAGAGGTATTACCCTTTTTCTTCCACAATGCACCCGGACCACGCCCCACACATTCAACTTCACCGGATTTTTGCATAGTTTTAAGCACTATTCTTATCATATCCCGGCTTACAGCGGGACATTTTTTCTCTATATCCGCAACAGTAAAGTCACTCCCTATAGCATGAATAGCATGATGCACCATCTCTGTTTTAGAACCTCGCGGGTTTACAGTAGCGCTGGCTCTCTCTTCAAACTCCTTATATGCAATTTTAAGAATGAAGAACACAAAATTAAGGTACGGCCATGGATCGTGTTTGCCCTCATGCCAGCCTTTAGAACTTTCTTCAAGGGTTTCATAGTACCGCTGTTTATTCTCTTCTATTATGCGCTCAAGGCTAATATACCTGCCAACATCATACCCAAGATGATAACACTGCAAAAGCATAAGCAGGCGTGAAACCCTTCCATTTCCGTCACGGAATGGATGTATACATAAAAAATCCAGATTGAACGCTGCCAGTGCAATTAAAGGATGTGTCCAGCGCTCCCGAATGCAATCTTCCCATGACTTTACTAACAGCTTCATATACCCCGGGGTTTTGTTCGCTGTAACCGTATTAAAACGGATACGCGTTCTCCCATTAGAGTACCGTTCTATGATGTCGCTGTCTCTGCTTTTATAATTTCCTGCATCGCCTATGCCGGCTCTCGTTAACCTGTGAAGTTCACAAATTGTTTCCTCCGACACCCTGAGAGAACGGGACTGTGTATGGATAAGTTCAAGCGCCTTACGATAGCCACGCACCTCTTCTTCGTCTCTGTCCCGTAAATGCGCCTCGCCAAATACCACTTCCCTTACCCTTGCAGGGTCAATATTGACTCCTTCAATCCTGTTGGATGACACTGCGCTTTCAATAATGGCATGCTCTTTCAATGCCTTCAATTTCTGCGGTGACTGCCGCTCGTAAAGTTTTTGCTTGCCAAGACACTCTCCAAGATCGGCAAGATGCCATGCTGTAATCTGTGGGATAAATTGCGCTGCTGATTCAAAGATTTGAAGGGTTTTCATGGTAAATATCTCCACAAAAGCACCTCGGACAAAGTGCCACTTTTTCTTAAACAACGTGCAACTTCTTTTAACTTTGAATTATATGACAAAATGAATTTTCGTTTCATTCGAATAGTTTTCTCTGTTTATGATGAACTTAGGGTTTTTTAGACCTTTTCCCTTTACCGGACTTACCCAACCTTGCATCCTCTTCAATATTACCCTGAGCACTGGTACGCACACAGTCAATATGGATATTACCCGCCTTTGCATTCCCTCCGGTATTACCCACCCCTAAATCCCCTCCCGAGAGGGGATTTTCTGTATTCCACTCATGGAAGAGATCGGGAGCGAATTTCTTCCCCTCTTGGGAGGGGCAAGGGGTGGGTTCGTCTTTGTGCTTTCGAATCCAATCCTCAATAACCCACAAAACACCTTGAATATTCTCCTTTATATCTGAATCATAAAACCGCAGGAATCTCACACCAAGAGATTCCAATCTTGATTGCCGTGCTCCATCTTCTTCGCCCTTGTTTTCATGACTGACACCATCAATTTCAATTGCTAACATCAGTTCATTACAGAAAAAATCTACAATAAAATTATCAATAGGTTTTTGACGATCAAAATCATATCCCAGAACTTTCTTTCCTTTTAAATATCTCCATAAAAGCACCTCGGACAAAGTACCGCTTTTTCTCAAGCGTCGTGCAACTTCTTTTAACTTTGGGTTATATGGTAAAATGACTTTTCTTTTCATTCGAATAGTTTTCTCTGTTTATTATGGCTTCTGGAGTTATTATCTTTTTGAGGCTTTTTTCCTTTGCCTGATTTATCCACCCCTGCATCCCCTCCGGTATTACCCACCCCTAAATCCCCTCCCAAGAGGGGACTTTCTGTATTCCCCGACAGAGGTGAGTTCTCTGTGTTGCTATTTCCCTCCTGGGAGGGGTTCTTCTTCAAATTCCCCTCCTGGGAGGTCTCTTTTTTTAAATTCCCCTCTTGGGAGGGGTCAGGGGTGGGTTCAGGCAAATTGACAATATTCAGACTATAATCTTCTTTCCCAAATTCACATCTTCCAAGCAACATCTTGGGAATCTTTTTTATGGTGATATTGGTATAACGATTTTCGCAAGCCTCCTGGAAGGATTTACAACAAATCAGGAGGCTTTCGTCCGGTTTCATCTCCTCGCGAATTTTATCTAAGAACTGCACCGTGACAAACTGCGTAGTGATAAAGATATAATCCTTTTCCGTTGAACGGCCTTGCTTCCAGTAAATATGCTCATCCGGACAGTATCTAAAGCCTTCGTGTTTTGCCATAGCTGCGGCAAGCATATCGGCATTATAACGTTCGTCAATAATCCAGTTGTCATGTTTGTCCTTTTTCAACAGACTTGGGGCTAAGTAGTAATACTTGAAACCACCGCCGCCAACCCACCCCTGTTTCCCCTCCGAGGAGGGGACTTTTTTATTCCCCTCTTGGGAGGGGCTAGGGGTGGGTTCGTTCCTCACTTGAGAGGAGCCTGGGGTGTGTACAATCTTTGATATGCCGCCCTGATCCGTGCCGTCAACCACCTTTCTCAGTCGAGGCAGGCAGTGGGTATGACAATGCTCGCCAAGTTCAATACCAATCCAACGGCGGTTCATTTTGTGAGCAACTGCTGCGGTGGTACCGGAACCAAGAAAGGAGTCAAGGACGATATCGCCGGGGTTACTAAAGTGTGACAAGATACGATGAATTAATATTTCAGGCTTTTTTCCACCCCTGAAGTCAACTGACCCTTCCGTTCGGCAGTTTCCAAAACTACCAGCAAGGTCATAAAAGTTCTCTATTGGGGTTGTTTGTTTTAGTTCGGGGTTTTCAAGTTGTGATTTTGGTACACCTTGATAGTATTTCCCTTTAGTCGCTCCAGTTCGTTGTGGTCCAGTAAAATATCGATAACCAAAACTATCATCACCTATTCCATAAACTTTATACAAAACTCCTAACCCATCTTGCTCAACTCTACCGGAAAAATAATCTCTAAAAAACCTACCAGATGAATTCCCATCTAAAATAGTTCCGGTCGCCCATATTTCTTTTAAGCCTAAAGCAGAACCTTCTTTCTGAACTATCCTATACTCTCCCTTTTTGAAAATAAAAACTTTTTTCCCTCCAAGCGTTGTCTCAGTTCCAGCTCCTAATTCCTCAACGTAAAAATTGAATTTATCAAAAGAGCCTTGCTTTTCATTCAAATTTGGTTTTGCACCATACTTCTTCCTGTAAACATGGATTTGTTCAATCTCTTTATGATAATCCATATCTTGTTTAAGAGTTTTTTCTGGATACCTGACTTGGATATAAAGTGTAGTTAGATAGTTGCTTCTTTCAAATATTTCATCCATAAGAACTTTTAGATAATGTCCTTCTGAGTCGTCAATATGACAACATATTAATCCATCTGGACTTAGTAGGTTTTTAAGAACAACCAATCTATCACGCATTAAAGAAAGCCATATTGAATGCTCCAGCCCGTCATCATAGTGTTCAAAGGCATTACCTGTGTTATATGGCGGATCAATATAGATGCATTTGATTTTTCCGGCAAAGTCCTGCTCAAGGGCTTTGAGGGCAAGGAGATTGTCACCATAAATAAGCATGTTTTCACTATTTTTATCCCCATAAGACTTTTCAGGGTCTTCAATCAATATGCGCGGCTCCAGCTTTGGCTGGTTATCCTTGCCTATCCATGTTAGTTCAAGTCTTTGGGGTTTGTTGGTCATAATCCTTTACTGTACGACCTTCTATTTTCCCTGTAGGAAAATAAATTTTATCTAACTGCTTGTGAAATAAGAACTTCTTTTTTATTTATTTTTATCAATGGTAAATAAATACCTGAATCTTGCATAAGTGCAGGATTCAGGATACACATGATTTTCAATCGATCGGAATCCGTCGCCAACTTTGGGTATTCCGATCAAGCCTATGCGAACATTTTTATCATCTGCTTCAATTAAGTCAGGCGGCCAGATACCTGGAAGCAGAGATGAAATTTTTTTTATGGTATGCCCAATCTCATCGAATAGTTCAAGATTTTTTTCTATACTAAAAACCCTGTCAAATCCCTTGCTTTGTAATCTTACCCTGCAGGTTCTTTTTTGCACTACGGCTACCATAATCAACTCACAATCATATAACCTTCCACCTGACCATAAACAGTTCTATTGTTTCCATTTTCTGTTTCAACCGCACCTCAATTTCTTCAATGAGTTGCTCTTTTTTGTTATCTACCTCATCCTGTGCCTGGTATAGGCTCAGACGTAAGGTATTTCGTTTCTTTTCCATTTCTTTTATCTGCCGGTGAGTATTTACCTTTTCCTCCAGATTCAGGATTTTTTTTGTTTCCGTTTTGCGACATTTTATCTCTTTATCTAATTCTTTCAATTCAATTTCCATACTGCTTTTCACATCTTCTGCCCACGTGTCTAATTTTTCCATCTCGGTATCAAAGTAACCTGCATTGCGTTCTGCATTCATCTGCAGGATTTCGGCTTGCTGTCTTTGGGCTATTTGAGTCATATGACTCATGACATGATAATATGACCCGAACTCTCCTTCCATATTACCAACCCCTGAGTCTCCTTCGATATTACCCACCCCTAAATCCCCTCCCAAGAGGGGACTTTTGCGCTCCCCTCCCGAGAGAAAACTCTTATGCTCCACTCTCGAGCCTTCGTCGTGAGCACTCAGTCGAACGAGGGGATTGGAGGTATGTTTATTCCCCTCGTGAAGTATTCCCGTCTTATTCCCCTCTTGAGATATTCCCGTCTTATTCCCCTCTTGGGAGGGGCAAGGGGTGGGTTTATTTTCCGGAAAAGGACTTATTGTTGCAGGCAGTGAAAACAGCCTTCTGCATTGCTCCGCATCCATTTCTAAATCTTCATCAGTAATCCCACAGAGTAGGACATGATCTTCGGTTTCAAACGAATGAATAGTCAGGTTGATTACTGATAAATAACCAGATTTTCCAACAAATGACTCAAGTATGGAAATTTTCGTGGATGAATCTGAATAATTGAAAATCAGTCCGCTTAGGCTGTTTATCGGGGCTTCATCTTGAAAAGATTTGCACCGTTCAATAATACGCTGCGCTAAGGGGTGTCCGATTCTGTAAATATTGACGTCGCCGATGCTCCTTCCAAGCTTGTAAGGGCCTGGATGTATCTTTTCGCCTGCAAATGGATTTTTCCGCAAGGTAAACGAGTATTCGTTTGTTACAAAATCCGCATAAGAGGCAAGGTAGTATTTGGTAATCTGCCATAACCAGTTTTCATACCGTGTCAGGTATTCCCTGCTTTCACGCAGGCTTACCTTTAATTTTTCGTGCACTTCTTCATCAAAATTTTCCAGAAGCTTTTGTCTGGCAGTTTTCAGGCGATCTTCGATGTGTTCCTCTAATTCCTTTTGCAACTGGTCAAAAGAAAACTGTATCCCCTCCGGAGTCCTGCAATCCTGGTAAATCTGCGCAATGCGTTTTTCAAAATCAACCCCGGATTCGATGCTTCCCAATACCTCGTCGCTTGCGCCAAAGACACCGCTGAAAAGCCTGAATTTTTCGTCCAATATCTGATAAACCCTCTGGTCTGCCGCATTGTTTTTATTTAAAAAATTTACTACAATCACGTCAAACTTCTGTCCATAGCGATGGCATCTCCCAATCCTTTGCTCGATACGCTGCGGGTTCCATGGCAGGTCGTAATTTACCACCAAGGAACAAAATTGCAGGTTGATACCTTCGGCTGCCGCCTCGGTCGCTATCATAATTACCGCCTCGTCTTTAAAGTGATCAACTATTGCGGCGCGTAAATTTGCTGTCTTTGAATTTGTTATCGCATCGGTGTCATTATGCTTTTCCAGCCAACGCTGATAAATCTCACGGGATTCTGAGTCGTTGTTAGATCCGTTGAACAAGACTATTTTCCCTTTAAATTCTGTATTTTCGAGGATGTTTTTCAGATATTCCTGCGTTCTTGTTGACTCGGTGAAGATGATAGCCTTCTTGCTGCCGCCCAGGCGTTCGGTTTCCGCAAAGCCTTTTTTGAGCGCGGTCAGCAGGACGTTACCCTTTGAGTTTCGGGCAATAGACTTTGCAAGGCGTTCAAATTCCCTGAGATCGTAAATTTCTTGCTGCATGTTCCTGATTTCTTCAGGAGAATATTGCTTCCCCTGTTCATCGGGAAGTGACTGCGGTTCTTCTTCGTCTTCCAGCCATTCGTCCTTTAATTCGCCAAAGGTTTCAAAGTTCTGCGCTATTGACCTTTCTACTTCTCCGTCTAATTGTTTCTGCCTTTTCACAATATTCTCAAGCTTATCTGCCAGGGCTTCCAGTGTACCCGATATTGCAAAAGTAGATGATGCCAGTAATTTTCTCAGAATCAGAGTCATCAGTTGCCGCTGACCCGGCGGAAGCGCAAAAAGGTCTTCTCTTTGCAAATAGGCTGAGACCAGATCATAGAGTTTCTGTTCATCAGATGATGGAATAAATTCCTGTGTTATTGCTATTCTATTTGTGTATTTCACATATTCCAGTACCTGGTGGCGAAGTGTTCTTATACAGATAGGCTTTAATCGTTCTTTCAGACTATAAAAATTGTTCTCATCGGATAACCTGGAAAACTGGCTCTTAAAACTCTTTAAATCACCAAAGGTATAATCATCAATGACACTCACGAGGCCATAGAGTTCTAAGAGAGAATTCTGAAGTGGTGTCGCCGTTAGGAGGATTTTTGGGGCATGGGCGACGGCATTTTTGACGGCATTGGCAATCTTGTTTTGCGGTTTGTAAACATTTCTCAAACGGTGGGCTTCATCAATAACCACTAAATCCCAGTTAATATTTCTGATATAGGCATCTTTTGACCTGGCAAAATGGTACGAGCAAATAATTATTTCGGTCTGGTTAAAGGGATTCAGATTCCCTTTTTTAATTCCCTGATTAAAAGAAGATGTCTCCAATATGAGTGACGAAAGGAAAAATTTATCCAGTAATTCCTGATTCCATTGCTGACGCAGGTTTGATGGCACAATGACCAGAATTTTTCTTTTTCTTTCAGCCCATTTTTGAGAGATAACAAGACCTGCTTCGATGGTTTTCCCCAGACCAACCTCATCTGCCAATATAGCGCCTTTAGAAAGCGGGGAATGGAAGGCGAACAAAGCGGCCTCAACCTGATGAGGATTTAAATCTACCCGGGCATCTAAAAGAGAGGAAGCTAGCTTTTGCACGCTATCCGATGGATTGCGTTTTGTGAGTTCAAATGCAAAATATTTTGCATGATACGGCGTTATTTGCATTGATTGACAGTATACATAAATATCATTACTTTGTTAAAAAACGTTTATGAAAAAATATTTTTAAGCCATAAGTGGAATTCGATTCAACTTACTACAAATCAATGCCTTGTGACTTGTTTTGTGCTTGTCTTATTCCTTTTGCTCCTGCTATCAATTGCACGCGTGAATTTTTCAATCAACCAATAACAGGAGCAAAGGATTTGAGTATTTTTTCTGCAAACATTCCTCTGTTAAATACGTTTCTGAAAAATTTGCCTCTTGCTTTAGCTCAAAACAGTCGGCTATCTTTACCCTCGTCATCTATGCCTTGTTCAAAGACTACATATTCCCATAAAAAAGGTGCTTTTACAGAGTAACACTTGAGCATATGAATTACTCTTATTGCTGCGGTATGCATTAAGTTGCAGGGTTATGAGACACAAGACTTTTTAGCTCTGGCTTTTTTTGGCACTTGCTCTGGTCTTGTAAAATTATGAGTCCCTATCCTGTAACCTAATAAACACATCAATTTTTATCTTAATCTCTTCCGCTTCATCCTTACCCAAAATAAGTTCAGCAAAATTTGTGGCAATATCTGCAGCCTGGTCCGAGGAAATACCCTTAACTTTTGAAATCCTCCACATACCATCTTCTATTATCAGTGTGCACTCCCCACTCCTCTCTTTCATAGGCAATCCACCACGGGCTAAAAGCGACTTGATTTCTTCCGGATTCTGTGTAATCCTCAGAGTTTCCTCCATGTCAGGAATCATGGAGTGAATTTTTATCTGGCAGGTGCTATCGCTTAAAGAAGTGCTTGTAATCTCCTGCCGTGCAGCATTATGGGCAAGATCAATAATTTCAGTAAGCCTTAATGGAGTTATCTTTTTAATATACTGTATGAGTTTCAGCCAATGGATAATTGTGGTATCCGACCCAGAGATGAAAGAATAAGCCCTTTCATAATCGTTGTTTCGTACTGCTTCGAGGTATTTCTCAACGATTGTCCCTGGCGAGTCCTGGGCACGGCTTAGCCCTGTAAAAACAATTACACTAATGAAGGCCGTTAAAACTGTTTTCTTCATAGTTACACTCCTTACAAAAATTATAAAAGGTGTTTCGATTCGATTTTACCATGAACTGTATCATAATTTCTTAGACATTCAACCAAAAAGCGGGTAAAAATGCATCTATATACATTATACATTTGAGGAGTTGTTGAGTGATGTCGTTTTCGTTGCAAACGTTGCGTATCTCCGTTCGAGGAGAAAAAGATTAAAATGATTCAACCGCAACCTGTTCTTACTTATGAGAAAAGCGAACCCTTGCTATTTATAAAGCGCCTTGAGATATGCAAACAAACGTGTTTCCCATAAAACCCCATGATTGCTTAAAATCCTCGCAGGAAATCCGGCGGTGGTATGATGAGAACTATCATTTACTTTCCCGGGCCGGTTTGTGGTTGAAGGGGGAGGAACCCAATACCATGGAGCCAGCCTTGTTTTATCAGGCAGAGCTACGGTTCCTGGTTTGCAGGCTGTCAACATATCGTGATGTATCGGTTTCAATTTCTCATCCTTTGGTAGCTCAGATTGCTCAGGAGGTCGAAGGAGTCTTTACCGACTTCGCCTTCCTGCCCCCTCCCAAAGATCTCGGGATAATGACGGCTGCCCACATACCTCTTTGGAGTGGTACAACCACGAAAGAACCTCCGTGCGCGTTTGATGTGCTTGGTATTAGCAATTCCTTTGTCCTGGAATTACTGAACTTGCCAAAACTACTTCATTTTTCAGGTATTCCACTCTTCAAAAACGAACGCATGATGCACCAGGACATTCCATTTATTGTGCTTGGGGGGGCAAGTTCGGCAGTTACCTCGGTATTACATGGTCCGATAAAAGAACAGGGTTTTGGAGATCATTACGGACTTGTAGATGCCGTATTTATTGGAGAAGGGGAGTATTCTATAAAACAATTTCTGGAGATTGTAAAAAAGGGGAAATCTGCCGGTCTCAGAAAAGCTGATATTTTACGTGCGTGTCATGGAAAGGTCGATGGATTCTATGAACCGGACAAATACGAACATCGGTATGAGATGACTATACAGAGCCGGCCGGAGATGTGGGTGGGAACTGGAAAAACTCAAGGCGGTTTGATAGAGATTTCGCCAAAAGAACCGTATGTGTCATATCCGGTAAAGAGCGCTACGGTGTATGACCTTGATCCGGTGAGAACCCTGGAGTCTGGTCCTATATGGTATGAAACCGAAAGCATTGGTACGGGAAGTCTGCAAATCAGCAATGGATGCCCGTGCTTCTGCTCTTTCTGCGCAGAAAGCTGGGAGAAAAAGCCATACCGTGAACGGTCCTTATCAAAGCTTTTGGAAGCGCTGAAAGCAGCAAAAGCGCAGCAAGGGCTTGATACGGTAAACCTCTTCAGTTTTAATTTTAATACCCATACAGAGTTGTACCCCATGATCTTGTCTTTTTATCGGGAAATGGGCAGCGTCAGCCTGAAAAGTCAGCGATTTGATTTGCTGTCTGCGGACCGCTTCCTTGTCGAGGTGCAGCAGATAATCGGAAAGACGACGGTTAGCTGCGGAATGGAAGGTATTAGTGAACGATTACGTCGTTACCTGCACAAGAATCTTACCGAAGAACAGATCTATAAAGCCTGCGAATTCCTCTTTGAGAAGGGCATCCGGGAACTGAAAATATTTTTGATCTGCACGGGGTTGGAACAATCAGAGGATTTTAGCGAATTTGCAAGATTTGCGAAACGGCTGGATGATTTGAAAAGGATGATGGATAGTAACGTACGCATGATTTTTAGCCTGACACCGCTCTATTATCCACCGCATACCCCCTTGCAATTTCACGAGTGCTTAACGGCTATTGAAGACAAAAAGAAAATCGGCAGGGAAGTTGAGCGTATATGCAAATTTCATGGTATGGAATTCCGGGAAAGCGCTTCCTATGAGGAAATATGGTTGACACAGTTACTGGCGATGGGAGACAGACGGCTAACTCCCGCTCTTATTCGTTCATCAATTACGGAAGGGTTTGTGTATTACCATGCCGTATCCAAGGAGTTACTCAGGAATTGGCGTATCTATTTGACAGACCTGGGATTGTCCGAAGAAAACTATTTCTGTGCAAAGGGAAAAGAATACGTCTTTCCCTGGGACGATATCGATCCAGGTATCTCAAAAAAATTTTTGTGGGAAGAATATGGGTGTTCAATTCATTTTGACGAACGTGAATATTGCCTGGGTCGTCCGCGCATCGAGGCACAATGCCTGGGGTGCGGGGCATGTCCAACGCCTGCACATATAAGGAAACTTATCCATCACACGGTCAACCAGCCATTTCTCAAAGAAGAAATTCTCAGGATTGCAGAGAGAAAGCGTAACAAGCTTGTTTTGCGGGTTGTTGTGGAGATTGAGTCCTCCCTGCGACTGGTCCCGAAACGATTTGTTGGTGTGGCTGCTGCGCGTGCTCTTATGCTCGCTATACCAGAAGTCATACCCTATTATCAATCATCATCTGCGCATGTACGGGATTTTGCCGAAGAAGCAGCCTTTGCTGATTTTACTCATGGCATTAATGTTTATCACCTGGTGTTTCTATCGGAGGACAAGTCAAAAGATCTGCTGAACAATGAATTCCTTTCTCTGCGGGTCAACCATATACAGAAATATTGCCGGGGATTCAGGATTAAGGAATTCGTTTCAGATTCCGGTGATATGCCGGATGTGCATGGCATCCTTTACAAGATATGTTTCGCTAAAGAATTCACGGAGTCTTTCCTCCGGCAAAAATTGGGAGAATATCTGCACGCAAATTATGTCAGGCATACCCTGTTAAAGAGGGGCGGGCAGACGGTATTCAAGGTGGATACAAAACACAAGAAGAATGCAGTTGTTTTTTATGCAAGCATTTGCAAGGCCAGCCAAAGGGAAGAACCGGTTGCGGAATTTACTCTTTTCATGATGGTATCAAAACGCTTTCATATGCAGGAATTCCTGAAGGCCTGTTACGGTTTTGAGAGAAGGAAAGAAATCGTCTGTACGCAGATAGAGACCCTGGGATATTATAGAAAAAATCAGCATGGTGCACGCTGTGCGGTGTGTAATGAATCCATTTCTGAAAGATTGCTCTTTGGCCAACCATTTGGCGAAAATCAATGCCTTGTGTGTAGCATAGATAGGGGAAAGATATCCTGCTGAAGTATATATTTGATTTTTTTAACGTGAAATCCCATTTATGAATGGCCATGCACGGGGATGTCTTGCAATCAAGTTGAATAAGTTGTAAATCAATAAAAGTATGGTATTATGATAATAGTCGAAATATTCCAACTAAAAACGGAGTGGGGTCATTCTTCGAAACACTTGGTTCTTATCCACTATATTTTGCAGATGAAAGAAAAATTGCGATTGTTATTACAGTGAATAAAGCTGTTACGGTACGTAATATACACAAGGCAAAATTTCTGGGTAAAGAAACAGAAATAATCGGAGAGGCCATAAAGAAAATAAAAGGTAAGGTGTGTCAAAGCCATAATCGGGTGGATGGGGCATATCATTATTATGCCTATCAATGACCAACATCCGAAAATTTTTAAATCCCATCTTGAAAGGAGCGGCAATGAAAGTGTCTGTTTATGATACGCACGTTGTAAAGAAAAATGGCATGAAGATGCATTTTGATATTATTGTACCGGAAGACCAATCTCATGAAAAGGCTATTCAATACGGTCTCGAATACCTAAAAAGTGTGGGACAAGAGGGGCAACCGCTCACAACAAAAGAATGTCGCTTCTGTCACATGGAAGAGGCGCCAAAAAATGTTGAAAAAGCCATTACAGAAAAAGGTTACTTCATCTATGAAATGGAAGGGTGCAATTGAGAAACAGTCTTTCTGATCTTAATGCGAGGTAAGCATGGAATTCAAAAATCTGACAGATACAATTGCAGTACCTGTTATAGGCCTTGGAACATGGACTATTGGCGGAGGAGATTTGGCAGACACGACACATGACAACGAAGACGTTTCTGCTATTGAAACGGCAATCAAACTTGGCATAACACATATTGACACTGCTGAAGCATATGCCCAGGGTCATACAGAAGAATTGATTGGGCGAGCAATCAGGGGTTATGACAGGAAGAGTCTGTTTATCACTTCGAAGGTTTCGCCGGAACATTTAGGCTACGACAATTTAATTGCTTCAGCGAAGGGAAGCCTGCAGAGGCTACATACGGATTATATTGATTTATATCTGATTCATGCGCCAAACCCGGACATCCCAATGCAGGAAACCATGAAGGCAATGGATTTTTTGATAGAGCAAAAACTGATTAGATGTATGGGGGTAAGTAATTTTGCGGTTGAGCAAATAAAAGAAGCGCAGAAATATACGAAAAACAAAATTGCCGCAAATCAAATTCAATATAATCTGCTTGTAAGAAACAAGGGTAGAGTAACGAATGATATGGAATCAAAAATAATTCCTTATTGTCAGGAAAACAATATTCTCATTATTGCCTGGAGACCTCTTGCAAAGGGCGAACTCGCAAAACCCGGGTTTAAAATTGTAGATGACCTTGCAAAAAATTACAACAAGTCGCAGTCTCAAATTGCGATAAATTGGTTAATTTCTAAAAAGGGAATTGTTGTCATAACGAAATCAACAAAGATTGAACACCTTAAACAAAATTTAGGCGCCATCGGCTGGAGATTAAGACAGGAAGATATTGACAGACTAAACAATGAATTTGTTGATTCTGGGACGTAAACGATTTGTAATTTTGGTAACATTTTAGATTTTTAAAAAAATTCCCGTAATGTTGTGATTGTCATACACGGCAATGGCAATTCATAAAAATTGCCACTGCAGATTGCACAAAAGCATTTCCAGAAAAGCTAAAGCAATGTCAATTTTGATTGTTTTCCGAAAGAAGAATAAAAGAATTTAGACAAGGCTCGGTGAAATCTTGAAAACAGGGAACGGTTAAATGATTATTATTGTTCTAAAATAGAGCTAGGTTTTTTATTATGTGAATTGAAAGGAGGTTTTCAATTTACCATGTTTAAAATAAAACGTATTTACGAAAAACCAGATGAAGACGACGGGCTAAGAGTGCTGATTGATCATCTATGGCCGCGTGGCCTTAAAAAAGAAGATGCCAAAATCGACCACTGGATGAAAGAAATAGCACCCAGTGATAATCTCCGCAAATGGTTTGGCCATAAAGAAGA
Source organism: Candidatus Brocadia sapporoensis (assembly GCF_001753675.2). Classification (GTDB taxonomy): domain Bacteria; phylum Planctomycetota; class Brocadiia; order Brocadiales; family Brocadiaceae; genus Brocadia; species Brocadia sapporoensis. Next base: position 79,224 of record NZ_MJUW02000019.1, read on the forward strand.
GCACTGGCAGGAGTTTAAAAGTCGTTATAAGAAAGAGTTGAAAGATAAAAACGAACTTTTGAAACAATTGATAGATTTAGGGAAAAACAGAAAGGTTACTTTGTTGTATGCTGCAAAAGATGAAGAAAGAAACAATGCACAAGTGCTTTTAGAGATATTAAAAAAGAAGTGATTTGGGATTATCCATATCTAAAGAAAATTGGTTTTTAATAATTTTACTCTTTTTAGCAAATCTTTTGAAAAATGGCTCACAGGGATGGGAGAATTAAGCGTATGTGCAACAAAACAAACTCGCTAAAGATTTATCGGCTGTTTTTATTCCTGGGACTGTTAGTTTTAGGCGACATATGCGCGAAAGCTAGTGGATTCTACAAAGAGGGACATGTATTGGCTGAAAAGTTTTCCTATATACTGGAGAAAGCCATTGAAAAACAATACCCGCTCGATGTAAGACCAAGCCCGATTGTGACGGCTGCGAATAAAATGTGTGTAGAATGCCATGAGACCCTGGCGCCCGCACTGGTAATGGAATGGAAGCAATCGTCTCATGCCCAAAAAGGGGTGGGATGCGTTGATTGTCACAAGGCCAACGCTGGAGAAATAGATGCCTGGCAGCATATGGGAGCCCTGATTTCGACATTGGTTACACCAAAAGACTGCTCAAGTTGTCACATGACTGAGTATAAAGAATTTTCAAGAAGTCATCATGCAAAAGCCGGCGAAATCCTTGATAGTCTTGACAATATACTTGCCGATAAAGTTATTGGTCTCCCCGGTAATAATGCAGATAATGTTATCGGTTGTTTACAATGCCATGGAAGCATTATAAAATTTATGCGCGCTGATACGGGGCAAATATTGCGGGAAGAAGGGAAGCCAATAATTGACCCTAATACATGGCCAAACAGTGGAATAGGCCGGTTAAACCCTGATGGTTCAAAAGGTTCGTGTCATGCATGTCACTCGAGACATTCCTTTGAGGCAAAATTGTCCAGAGCGCCTGAAAATTGTGGTAAATGTCACATGGGGCCTGACCATCCTCAGATGGAGATTTATCGCGAATCCAAGCATGGGATTGCGTATACCGCCAATATTAACCGCATGGCGCTGGATAAAGAAGGTGAATGGGTGTTAGGAAGAGATTACACTGCTGCTCCGACGTGTACTACTTGCCATATCAGCAGTTATATGACATCAGAAGGGCAACATACAGCAAACAATCATGATGTTGGAGAGCGAATTAGTTGGACATTACGACCCGTTGTCAGCACGAAGATAAATTTAGTGATATACGACGATGGTTTTAAGGAAGACTATCCTGAAGCAAGAAAATTGCCGGAGATTGGTGAAGAAGTTCTGGTGACTGAAAAAATCGTGCAGGAGGAAAAGTTGGTCGACAAGGTCGTTTCAAAACGTGTTGCTAAAATTGTGACTTGGCAAGAACGGCGTGAAAAAATGAAAGGGGTATGTAAAAATTGCCATAATCAAACTCACGTTAATAATTTTTATCAACAATATGACAACCTTGTAAAACTCTACGACGAAAAGTTTGCAAAGCCTGCGCAGGCAATGATGAATTCGTTGGAAGAAGACGGAGTTGTTAATCCAAAGGCCCCATTTGAACAAGAAGTACAATGGGTTTTCTGGGAATTATGGCATCATGAAGGCAGAAGAGCGAGACACGGGGCAAGCATGATGGGTCCGGATTACACACACTGGCATGGCATGTATGAGGTAGCAAAGCACTATTATATGAAATTTTTGCCGGCGGTAATTACCGCCGCTGCAAAAAAGAATGATTTGTTGAAGGCAAAATACGAGCAAAAAATTGAGGAGTTGTTGAACCAGAAAGAACATTTGTGGATGAAAGGGCTTTCTGAAGAAGAAATCAATGCCTTAACGTCTACATATAAATACCGCTATCATGAATAGACAGATTGTCGCTACCGTTGAAGAAAGAATTCACAAATGAATTTGGAGGCATTGAGAAATATATGAGCTGGACGTGTCCCTATCAGATAGATAATGAATGTATCAGGTTGAGGAAGTTGTGCCAACCTTTGCAGAAGGGTTGTGTGGTGGATGAAAAAGTTACTTTTATTGATACGCAGTTGGATTTCCAAAATAAAAAGAATTTGAGAAGGGAGGATGATCGGAATGGTAAAATTAGATCCAATCGCCGAATTCAGGGAAGATCACAGGAAAGTCAGGGACGGATTGCTTGAATTAATGGGGGCATTACAATCAAAAGATGTTGTTAAGGCAAGAAAAATACTTGATACGATAAATGTGCTTGTCGGTCCACATTTCAGATACGAAGAAGAGGTGCTTTATCCAACATTGCGGGTATTTTTAGGTGAATATGTCGATCAATTACTCACAGAGCACGATGGCGTAATAGCCACTGCACGTTCTTGTGCTGAGTTGTTAAAGAAAGATTGTCTGACGGATGAAGAGGCAAAGCTGGCTGTTTCTGCGGCAAGAGCGCTGCTGATTCATGTTTCAAACTGCGACGGTCTGTCAATACTTTCCGAAAGATTGAGCAAAAATGAAGTAGATGCTTTAAGCGAGAAACTTGCCACCGCAAGAAAGGCGGGCGTATCCTTGTTAGATTGGGCAGAAACTATAAGGAAAAAATAGAAGTGGAAACTGACACGAAGGGTTTGTCTATAATTTTTCATAGCGGTTCTTATGACCGCGTCTTTCACGGTTTTTCTCTTGTACTGGTAGCATTGGCTTTGGGCAGAGATACAAAATGTTTCTTTACGTATTGGTCGTTGCCATATTTGATAAAAGGAAAATCTGAATTCCAGCTTGATGTAGAGGGTCAGTCTCATAAGAAACTTCTGGAAGATCATATGAAAAAAGGACACATGCAGGAAATATCAAAACTCCTATTGGAAGCAAAAACGCTGGGGGCAAAGTTTTATGTTTGTACCAATTCTATGGGCTTGCTAAATATAGCCCGGGACGAACTTGTAAATGAGGTTGATAAGAGTATGGGACTAACCACATTTCTTGTGGAAGCTAGCCAGGACCAACTTCTGTTTATTTAATTTTGCTTCTGAAAGAAATAGAGATCAACGGTTGAGTGGATAATACCGTCGTGTATATATGTATCGTTTTGAATGGAGGCGGAGGTTCTTATGAAAGATCGAATTAAAATTAGCGATAAGGTTATATCATCGAGTCAGCCATCCGAAGAAGAAATAAAAAAACTACCGCAACAGGGATTTAAGTCGGTGGTTAATCTCCGCGCTACCGGGGAAGATGAACAGCCTCTTTCTCCGAAAGACGAGGGAGATTTAGTTCAAAAACTGGGAATGAAATACCTGCATATTCCGGTGTCGATGAAAGAAGGAATTAAGCCGGAACTGGTCGATCAATTTCGTAGAGAAATAGAGCTTCTCCCGGCGCCGGTATTAGTTCATTGCCATACGGGAAAACGTGCTGGGGCTTTTACGATGATGTATTCGGCGTTAAAAGAGGAACTTACGGGTGAGGAGGCGCTACAGAAGGCCATGTCGATAGGTTTTTCGTGTGATGTGCCGCAGTTAAAAGCATTCTTTATAAACTACATTGACCTGCATAAGAAAGTTGATTAGTCGCACGGTAGCCCCACGCAGAGGCACTGAACTCCCTGTATCAAAATTCCGAAGATACGACGAATGGCATCGCCAGATGTCGTGGCCATAATGTATACCCAAGAGGCTTACACTGTGTGAATTGTGAACGTGATATAGACATATCATAATTTGACGGGGTGGCACGGACAAACGGAGTTTGTTCGTGCCACCCTATTTATCAAACAGAATATTCACTGCTTGTAAATTTTGTGAATATTGATCATTAAAAACATACACGCTATAAACTAGGTTGGGTTTTAAAAGAGAAAAACCCAACGACTATTCACTCACCCCAAAATTCCCTCCCGGGAGGGAATTTTGGGGTGAGTGAATACACAAGAAAAAACTTTGAAATTCCTTATCACTAAAGTATGTTGACATATATCTGGACAAAAACAGGGCTATTTTCTTTCGGTAAGATTATACGCTGGCTTAATCGTCAACAATTCTCCGAATCGGTTGCTCTTGCTGTAATAGCAATACTTGTTGGCCTGGTGACCGGTATAGGAGTATGGCTCTTCAAGCAACTGTTTAATGCGATATATCAATACGCATTCGGGGGGATAGATACGCCTTTGGGTCTTTTGCATAAGAAAGAAGTTGCTCTTCGGTTTTTTCAGGATATGGCAAATTGGGCCGGATTTGATAGGATTGGAACCGTCCTGGGTTATATAGGAAATTGGATGATCTTCTTTATACCCGTCCTTGGCGGTCTCGCTGTTGGACTGATTTCTCATTTTTTTATCGGTAAGGAACGATATGTGGGCATAGCGGGTATTATGGAATCTGTAGCATTGGGAGGCGGACGACTGCCGTATCGAAAAATACCAACCAAAACAGTTGCCGCTGCATTATCCCTCGGTTCTGGCGCTTCAGTGGGATCTGCAGACCCATCCATTCAGATTGGTGCATACTTAGGATCTATGTTTGGCCAGATCTTGCGACTTTCTGATGAACGGATTCGTGCACTCGTTGCATCGGGCGCTGCTGGTGGGGTTGCCGCGGCATTCAATGCGCCCATTGCCGGCATATTTTTTGCCTTAGAAATCATTATAGGCGAATTAAGTGTAAACGCCTTCGGGGTAGTAACACTGGCATCTGTGATTTCATCTGTGTTTACTCAGGCTGTGTCAGGGCGTCAACCTGCATTTCACATCCCTGCATATGCTTTTAACTCCGCATGGGAACTGCCGCTCTATTTTGGGTTAGGTGTGCTGTCCGGACTCAGTGCAGCATTCTATATTCGTTTGCATCATTTTACGCGCGGTATTTTTGATAAATGGAATGCGCCACGCTGGCTCAAGCCAGCAGTTGCAGGTATATCCGTAGGCCTTGTTGGAATGTATCTGCCGCAGATATTTGGTGCAGGTTATGCAACCATTGAAAACATTTTAAACGGCAAACCGCTAACGGTACCCCTCCTACTTTCGCTGGCATTATCCAGGCTGGTATTAACGCCGATTTGTATTAGCGGCGGTTTTCACGGTGGAGTATTTGCTCCTTCCCTTTTTGCCGGCGCTACGCTTGGAGGCGCTTACGGACTGATTGTACAACAGTTTTTCCCTTCTCTTAACATTTCGCCGCCTGCCTTTGCAATGGTAGGGATGGCTGCAGTTTTTGCAGGCACAATACATGCGCCAATTACCTCGTTTATTCTGCTCTTTGAAATGACCAACGATTACCGGATTATTCTGCCGCTGATAGCTGCCGTAAACGTGAGTCTGTTTATTTCATGGCATTTACAACACGATTCAGTATATACGTTGGGACTGACTCGTAAAGGTATACGCCTGCAGCGGGGACGCGATGTTGACGTGTTGGAAACTATTACCATTGAGAAGGTCATGAAGACGGAGATCGATACTTTACGAGAATCCGATTCGTTAACGGTGGCAATTGATTTGCTCGTGCGGAAAAGGTATCACGGTTTGCCAGTGCTTGACGATGCTGGTGAATTGACTGGTATTATCACGGTGCAAGATATTGATCGCGTACAAGGCGATGATAATGGTTTGATACGTACCGTTGGTGAAGTTTGTACGCGCGAGTTGCTTTTGGCATATCCCGACGAAACGATTGGCACGGCATTGCAGCGTATCGGGATGAGAAACGTAAGCCAGTTACCGGTCGTTGCCCGTGACAATTCGCGTCGTTTAGTAGGATTACTGTGTAATTCTGATATTGCGTGCGCTTACGATCTGGCAGTAACCCGCCGTGCGGCAATCCGGCATCGTGCTCATTAAACGCATCTGCGGGGTGTTTGATTATGAATTATTTTACACGGGAAATATGAGAAGGAGTTAAAAAATGGATAGATACAAATGCATGATCTGTGGATATATCTACGACCCAAAATTTGGTGATCCTGACAATGGAATTAGTCCTGGCACCAGTTTTCAGAATCTGCCCGATACTTGGGTCTGTCCTCAATGTGGTGCTCCAAAAGAACAATTTGAACAAATTTGATATTATGAAATGAATAAACAAAAGAGGGCTCTTTGATTGCTCATGCGGTGAGCAAGTTTATCTATGGAAGATTCTAAAGCATCAGTCATGGAAGCCAAAAAAAATATTGTTGTGATGGGAGCCGGTTACGGGGGAATTACGGCTGCGCTGAGGTTGGCAAGGTTATTCCGTCTGCATCCTGAATATCAGATTCATCTAATTGATAGAAATCCTTACCATACGCTCAAGACACAATTGCATGAGGCCGCTGTCCGTAAGACAGAGATATCAATTCCGATTGATCGCATTATACAAAGACAAAATATCATTTTTCATCTTGGAGAAGCAACCCGGATTGATTCCATTGGGCATATCGTTCGCATGGGAAATCGGTCTTTATCATTTAATTATCTGGTAATAGCGCTCGGAAGTCAGGCAAATTTTTACAATATCCCTGGATTGCAGGAAAGCTCTTTCCCGCTTCAGACGTTGAGAGATGCTCAACAAATCTATGACTCTATTAGTCAACTCTGTGCTTATGCAGCAACAGAACCAAATGAGGAGCGGCGAAGAGACACACTTCGGTTTGTCATCGGCGGAGGTGGTTTGTCAGGGGTAGAATTCGCTGCCGAACTTGCTGACCACGTTGCTCAGTGTACACGTAATTATCAGGTGAATCCTCATGAGGTTGAAATCATTATCATTGAATCTGGCTCCCGCGTAGTGCCTAAAATGGATGAATCCTTTGCAATGCGGATTCACAAAAAACTCCTGGAAAGAGGTATAAAAATTATAACAGGTACAAAAATTGATAGTCGAACTCCGGACACGGTTGTGCTTTCCTCGGGTGAAGTGCTGAGAACCAGGACCGTGATCTGGACGGGAGGCATTCGGATCCAGGAACTCGTGAAGGAAAGTGGAATGAAAACTGGGCAATTAGGACGCATTATTGTTGATGAGTTTCTTCAAGTAGAAGGGAATCTTTTTGTTTATGCCATTGGTGACAATGCCCTTGCGCTGAACCCTTATACAAAAGAGCCGGTTCCAGCCGCTGCCCAATTTGCATTACAGCAAGGGCGATTGGTAGCAAACAATATCTACGCAACTATTTTTGGGGGCGTGAGAAGGCCGTATCGCCCGAAGGTCTTGGGAGAGGTTGTCAGTCTCGGAAGGCATCTTGCTATTGGATGGCTGGCGCTTCCGCTCTCGAAAAAAATTACCTTTGTTGGTTTTTTAGGGAGTCTTCTGAAAACAGCCATTCAGGAAAGACACATCTTTCTTTTAAGAAAAGAGAGTAGGAAGTGGATAACTTATTAGAATGTTAAAACTGAAATGGAGTAAAAGGATGAGCATATGAAAAAGATACCTCTCATTCCGTATTGCACGGCACTCAGTCTTTCTGTATCTGGATAAAAGCAGAATCTCGAAAGATGAACTATGCGGATGATGGTATCAGGGCATGGGCGTATGGATGAGAAAAATAGTATTTGCATGACTTAGCAAGATCTTCAAATGACAGCGTATATTCACAGTTAATAAATTCAGAGAAAGAGGAGGATGGTTTAAAAATGGAAAAATACAGATGTATTATTTGTGATTATATCTATGATCCGAAAGCTGGAGACCCTGATCATGGGGTAAGCCCTGGCACTCGTTTCGAGGATTTGCCTGCTGATTGGGTCTGTCCAGAATGTGGGGCGCCGCAGGATCAATTTGAAAAAATTTAAAATGGTAAAATGAAGGAAAGAAATCACCTGCAGAGAAGGCGCTTGAATCAGGTTCAATAAGATTAAGGTTAAAGCTTTTTGCAGATGCCCTACTACAAGGTAATCTTTCCCATAATAACTGCTTCCTTCGCCCCTGTAACACTGGGGATATTATTGGGGTTTCCAGAGATCGTTTCATTGGCAAGGATAGCAAAAGCAAGGGCTTCCTTAGCGTTGGATGCAATGCCAAAGTCACTGATAGGATATATTTTCATGGTGGAAGGAAGGTAATGAATAAGAAATTTTATAAGTGTGGCATTGTGGATTCCGCCGCCGGAAATGATTATCTCGGAGATGTGGTGTTTTGTTAAAATCCATTGCTTGTAACTATCTGCGATGGTGCGGGCTGTAAAGGCAGTTGCCGTTGCCAGGATATCCATGTCTTCAATACCGGAAAGGACGGCATTTTTGTAAAGATTGTCCGCAAAAGGCTTCCCGAATTCTTCCCGTCCCGTGCTCTTTGGAGGCGGCTTTGAGATATATGGATGGGCAAGAAGGCTAGCTAAAAGCCGATCATTTACTTTTCCTCTTGCAGCGAGTTTACCCCCGTCATCAAAATGATGTCTGTTGTTTGAAACAATCTGCGTAATGTGATCGATTACCATATTTCCCGGACCTGTGTCGAAGGCGACAATTTCATCTATACTGCAGTTGGAGGGCAGAAAAGTAACGTTAGCAATTCCACCAATATTTTGCAGGGCACGCCCTTTTTCTTTGTCCCGGAAAAGGATAAAGTCTGCATACGGTACAAGAGGGGCTCCTTGTCCTCCGGCTGCGACATCTCTTGGGCGGAAATCTGCCACGGTAGTAATGCCGGTTTCCTGAGCAATAACAGAAGGTTCGCCAATTTGTAATGTCGAGGGAAGAAAAGGCAAGCCCCAAAGATCTTTTTTTAAATCGCGTGTCGTATCAATAATTGCCTTATCCGGCAGATGATAAATTGTCTGTCCGTGTGAGCCGATAAAATCAATATCTGCAAGAGAGGCACTCGTTTTCTTTACAAGGGATTTTGCTGCGTTTGCAAAAAGTTTCCCAAGATAAAAATTTAAATAGCAGACCTTATCAACGGTACCTGTTGTAAGATTGCAAGTTTCAAAGATAGCAGTTCGTGTAGCATTATCATAAGGGTAGGTTTCAAAATCCAGAATATGTATCTTTGTATGAATGCCGTTCCCGGAGATTTCTACAAGGCAGGCGTCTATACCATCTGCAGACGTTCCCGACATAAGGCCAATGACCTTTTTGGGATTTTTCTGCTGTATTTGTAAGATCTTATTCGCAAGGGTTCCGGCCATTTTTTGCTCTTACCAAAACATCCCAAAAAAGCAGGTCATGAGCCAACCCTGTCAGGGTTAATTTTATTCATGCTTAATGATGTGGGCTGGAAGAGCTTTTATAAAGCTCCGCTTCGCGGTCTGCATCGCCAAGTAATCCCTTGGAGCGGTACAATTCTTCAAGCACTTTGTGTACCTCCGCCATATTGGGATTAACCTCCAGTGCCTTTTTCAGAGCGGCTTCGGCCTTGTCAAAGTCTCCCTTCTCTTTATACACGAGTCCTATCACATAATGAAAGTCTGCCATGTCCGGTCGAACGGCCAATGCCTTTTGCCAAACAGAAATAGCATCGTCCAATTTTCCAAGCTTCGTATAGGCAATGCCAAGGTTGTAGTATATCTCTGTCTTTTGCGGATTGATTTCTATAGCCTTTGTCCATTCTGCAATCGCTTCATGAAATTGCGTCTTTTTTGCATAGAGGATACCAAGATGGTATCGTGAATTTGCCAGGCCCGGGTTAATTTCAATAGCCTGCTTAAATGACCTGATTGCATCTTCTTCTTGTTTTTTATGGACATACACGAGACCGAGACCCTCATAGGCTTCCGCATAATGAGAGTTAATGTCAATAGCCTTTTTAAAAAGCTCGATGGCTTCATCCGGTTTACCTTTTTTATTAAGGATGTTACCCTGTCCAACAAGAGACTCAACCATCGAGGTGTTGAGTTCCGATGCCTTTTTATAAGAAGCCAGGGATTCGTCAAGCATGCCCTTTTCATCATATAATAATCCCAGATTATAATGGGACATTGCATCGTTTGGATTCAACTCCAGGAGTCTTTTGTTTTTCTCAATCTCTTCGTCTGCCATCGTTTTTTTGTGGACAGAAGGCACATCTCCTTCAAACTTAACTGCAGCCTTTTGTTGGGCTGCGGATGGTTGTGTGTCTGATTCTTTTTTACCGCACCCAATATTGCTACATAAAAGATACACCGTTACGAAAAACAGAAAATGCGTGTGCCACCTATTGTAACTCATATTTATTTATGCTCTTTCTTAGAAAAATGGAAATAATAAAAGAATGCAAAAATTCAGAATAAAACCGCAAAAAACAAATTATATAGTATAATAAGCATTCGTCAATCTGAAATTATAAGGCATTATTGAAAGCAATCTTATATGCAAAATCATGGATTAAAGAGGTCTTTAAGATTTTTTGACGTGACCTGCTTGGGAATTAACAGCGTGATTGGCGCCGGCATTTTTTTGTTGCCAGGTCAGATCTCCGGTCTTGCCGGACGTAATGCCGTATGGGTGTTTGTTGTATGTGGAATACTTTGTTTTGCTATTGCCCTGTGCTTTGCAGAGATGGGCGGCATGTACCATGCAACCGGAGGGGCGTACCTCTATACCAGAGAGGCATTTGGTCCATTTGCGGGTTTTTTGGTGGGTTGGATGATGTGGCTTTCATCCATCATCGGTTGGGCGTCGGTCGCCAGCGGATTTTCGCTGTATGCAGGATATTTTCTCCCCACAGGGCACCTATGGGTAAGTAACGCCCTGACTACGCTCCTCATAGGAGGGTTAAGCGCCATGAATTATTTTGGGGTAAAACCAGGATCAAGCATTATTAATTTTTTTACCGTGGGAAAACTCCTGTCTTTGCTTATCTTCGTTGGCGTAGGAGTGTTTTTTATCCAGGGAAACCATTTCCTTGCAGCAACAGAGTATCGTGAATGGCAGACAATACCCTATCGTGGAAATTTTCATGCAGCAATTATCATGGCTTTTTATGCTTATACCGGTTTCGAGTTTATTGCAGTACCGGCAGGAGAGATGCAACATCCTCGCAGGGATATCCCGCGCGTACTGCTTTTTGTGCTCATGATTGCTACGGGTTTGTTTGTTATTATTCAGATTGTAGCTGCAGGGACGTTCCCCGCACTCGCCTCATCTGATAGGCCTTTGGCAGACGCAGCACAGCATTTTATGGGGAAGGCCGGAGGTATCCTTATCGGAGCGGGGGCTTTGTTTTCCATTGGAGGTATCAATGCCGGAATTGCACTGACCAGCCCCAGGAGTCTCTATGTACTTTCTGTTGACGGATTTCTTCCCCGAATATTTTCCAGGTTACATCGAACACATCGGACTCCATATTGGGCTATTGTCCTCAACGCTGGTTTAACGCTGATATTAACCCGACCTTCGCAATTCGAGGGGTGTATGAGCTGCTAAGCCAGCAAATACAAGGG
>NZ_MJUW02000041.1 GCF_001753675.2 Candidatus Brocadia sapporoensis
AGGGTATTACAGAAGGTCGATTTTCGCACTGCGAAAATCGTTTGCAGAATTTAGGTTGTATTTAAAAAATTGATTGAATAAAGTCTTCATTTTTAACAATCCAACGATAAATATCCTTAACGGTATCTTCTACGGAACATTTCGGTTGCCAGCCAAAAGCCTGTGTCGCCTTTCTGTAATCTGTGACGTAAAATGGGATATCCACACTCAAGGTGTTCTGGACACTGTTTATTGGCACCTCATTTTGAGTGATCTCCTTGCAAATTTGCGTTAACTCAAGCAAACTTACAGAAATATCCAGCCCGCCTCCAAGATTAAAAATTTCACCAGAAAGGACGCCTGTTTTTTCATTTTGAAGACTTAGCGCTTCAAAAAGGTCTTTGGGATGAAGAATGTCTCTGACCTGTTTTCCCTTCCCGCCAAAGCCAGTGTATTTTAAAGATTTTTTCAAGTAGTGGTTGACCACCCACAGGGTAAAAACCCCTTGTTCGACTTTGCCGAATTGCCCAGGGCCGCAAATGACACCGCAGCGATTGATTACCGCTTTCAGACCATAGGCCCTCACATATTCTTGTATCAGAAGTTCCGAGGCTAGTTTTGTAGCTCCATAAAGGGATCGGGCTGTATTGGTAGGAAATTCCTCATTGATACCTTGAGTTGATAATCCCCTCATAAAAGCCTTAGGAGAATCAATGTGAAAGCGCGAGTCTCCTTCCTTGAGAGGGATGTTAAGCAAAGGGTCAATGGAATAAACCCTGGATGAAGACAAGAAGATGAAGTGTCCAGCATTCTTTAATGCAAAATTCAAACAATTTATAGTGCCCGTTAAATTGGTCTGAATAGCATAATTATCGGGGCGGTTTAAACCGGCAACAACAGAAGGCTCTGCAGATGCCTCAATGAACAAATCAAAAACGCCTTCAATTGCATCAAGATCTCCCTGACACCGGATATCACCATGAATAAATCGAATACCCCTGTCTTTAAAATCTTTTAAATTAAACTCAGACCCTCTTCTATGGAGATTATCCAAAGCAACAATGTTGGCAGACGGGTATCTTTCCTTATACATCCGGCACAGATAAGAACCCACAAAACCAGCACCGCCGGTAACCAGAATATTTATCATTCCTTACACTTTTGTTTTATGTTATTTTTATGGTTCATCTCCCATGTAGTCAAAGAAACAGGCGGGAGATCTGATATCGATATGATTCCCAGCTTGCGTTGCTGCCCGAATCCCATTCTCATTTCCTATCCAATGTCCTTTGTCTGTTTTATTGTTGTGCCAAACATTCGTCCTTTTTGCCGTCTTGTTTCTGACAAAACCCTTTGTTTTCGCCATTAGTTTACCCCACCCCATTCAAATATTCAATACCTTTCTCCGATTCCTTTTATCTTCTTCTCGCGGTCATGGTACTTCGAAAACATCTGTAATTATTGAAGCATCTACCCATGGAGATGCTGTTGGCTTTGCCAAAAGGCTGTAGTAGATAAAGTGGAAAGTGCAACCATTGACCGCCTCATAACGCAGCAAAGCCGCAACCAAATCCTCCTTATCGTTCGGCTGAGCGCTCACGACTAAGTTTAGAAGGGCGAGGGGGGGTATAAAAAAATTTCCAAAAAAAGATTTTACACGGTAATACTGCAAAGACGAATGTGAGAGGAAATCAATCGGTAGATTCGGGAAAAAACATTTACAAACATATCTTGATTGTCTAGGAACTTTCATTTTATTTAAACAGGTTACTGCATGGCATGGACTTCGTCGTGATGGTTCGACAGGATCATCATGCACTGCGCTACACCCTGAGCCTGCAGAAGGATCCATCGAACGACAAACTTGTTTGCCCATACGGTTTAAGTATACACACGGATTTGGAATATATCACACTGACAAACTTTGTTTGTCAGTGCCACCCTGTAACCGAGGACATAGTCCGATGAATTTTGTTATCGGTTCAATCAAAAAAAATGGAGGCCTCAACTCTTTAATAGATTAGTTACTGTCTGTGTTAACTCGTAAGCCATTTCCTTTACTGAACCAATTCAATACCTATTTTATATATAAATAAAAAAGCACCTTGATCCCCCCTATTGATTGATAAACTGTATTAAAATAAGAAGGTTGATGAAGACCAGATATAAAACATGTTATAATATTCCTCACATATCAAATTGTTATACCGAGTGAAATCAGAGAGACACTTCTGCTCTCACCGGGATAAAAGGTTCACGTTATTGTTCATGACAACCGCATTGAATTGATATTCGTTTGAGAACAAAAAGAATATTTCATGGGAAAAATATAGTAGCAACACGGGCAAACAACTGCCTGAACCCAGACGAGCTTTCTCACCGATACGCTAAAACCAATGGGGCGTTTTATGCCCTTGCACGTTTTCTGCGCAACTGAAGGAGGAAAAGTGATGAACGCTACCATTCGCCTTTTGACAGAGCGTGATCTCCCGGCCACAAGACGCATTATCGCCCTCGCATTCGGCACGTTCCTCGGTGTTCCTGAACCGGAGCAGTTTCGTGCTGATCGTGACTATGCGACTACCCGTTGGCATACAGACCCGGCCACAGCCTTTGTCGCTGAGATGGACGGTATGCTTGTCGGATCGAATTTTGTTACCCGTTGGGGTAGCGTGGGTTTCTTCGGTCCGATTACCGTGCACCCCGATCTGTGGGATCGTGGTATTGGCAAGCAGTTGATTGCCCCCGCCATGGAATGCTTTGACAGGTGGCATGTAACACATGCGGGTCTCTTCACTTTTGCCCAAAGCCCAAAACACATCGGTTTGTATCAACACTATGGCTTCCTGCCGCGGTTTCTGACTGCGATCATGTCAAAGCCGGTGCATTCACCCACAAGCCCTTCTCAATGGTCAACGTATTCTGCGTTGCCTGAGAGTGAACGTGAGGCATGTCTGCGGGCATGTCACACGTTGACAGATACCTTGTACGCAGGATTGGATGTGGAACTGGAAATCCGCGCCGTCTCTGCACAAGGTCTGGGTGACACGGTACTGCTCTGGAATGGTCGGGAATTAATGGGTTTTGCGGTCTGCCACTGTGGTCCCAATACGGAGGCAGGGCACAATAAATGCTACGTCAAGTTTGGTGCGGTGCAATCCGGACCAACAGGCGGAGCGCTGTTTGATCGTCTGCTGGACGGGTGCGAGGCCTTGGCAGCCACACAGAGTATGACACTCCTCGAAGCTGGTGTCAGTACAGCACGACGTCAGGCTTATCGTAAAATGCTCGAGCGAGGCTTTCGCACGGACATTCAGGGCGTAACGATGCATCGACCCGATGACCCGGGTTACAACCGGCCTGAGGTATATGTGATCGACGACTGGCGCTAACATGTGTATAGATTACGATAAGAAGCTCAATTCCTGAATCTGTCCAATCATCTTACTTCGACAGAGCCGTTACTCCTCAAAGCGTCCCACGGGATAATCATTTTTGGCGTTCACAGTAGCTGGAGAGAATAAAAAAAACTTGCATTCTTTTTTATCTTTCTTTACCATTGCCTCAGAATAAAAAAGCAATTTCCTTATCATTAACGTCATGAAGTCGGTCTCTTCTGTAACGAACGTGATGTCAGAAACTCGGAGCCATGCAAAAATTAATGCTGTGACAGCAAAGAGTAGCGAGCCCATCGATGTCGACGCATTAGCAACTAAGTTTCGTCAATGGCGGGCACAGCACAAGACACCGGGCACGGTCATTGCCGCTCATCGGGAAGCCCTGCTGGAACGAGTTGCCCAATCAATGACATTTGAAGGTGAACCGATTACCGAAGCTCGTCTTAAATTTCTATTAAATCAATCGGACACATGAGTGAAGAAACAGGACACCTAGGATCAACCCGGTCGTTTGAAACGACGGAGGGGACTTTTACCTATACGGAAGTCTCAGAGAAGTTGGCCGTATCACTTGCCCGGATACTTGATCAGCTTTTGCAAACTTTACCCCATGAGATCGTCATTACCCCTGAGTGGCTCTGCCAGAAACACCGGGAACTTGCCGGACATCTCTTTCCCGAATGGTCTGGCCGGTTTCGGACAACGGATGTGAAGGTCGGGACGCTGGAGCCTCCGCCTTATTACAAAGTGCCGGTTCTCGTGCACTCTTTCTGCGATGATTTGGCTGAGCGGTTGCGGCATGTGGATGACGAAGATCTGCCCGATATGGCGGAGTTTCTCGCCTGGGTGGATTGGCGATTTCAGTGGATTCATCCTTTCAAAGACTTCAACGGCCGTATCGGCCGTCTGGTGCTGGCCGTACTTCTTTACAGACTTGCCCTGCCCCCTGTTGAAACCGCGCCCACAGACCCTGAGAGGCGTCGTAAATATCTTGAAGCCCTGCGGGCCGGCGACGCAGGAGATCTCAGCCCGCTTCAAAAATTATGGATCCGGCGACTCGGAGACGCAATCTAGCCCTCAAATCTGATTCGTTCCCGGACATCATGAGCTTGCAAATTGAAGAATAAAAAGCTAAAATACGGCATGGAATTAAATCACGTTGGCATAACAAATAAGAATGAAGAGCAGGCAATACGGTTCTATCAAGATTTTTTAGGTCTTGAGAAGACAAGAGAAATTCTCCTGCCTCCGGAACTTTCGGAGCAATTGTTTTCCCTTTCCCGGGAGATCAAAGCGCTGGTATTTGAAAAACCCGGGCTAAAGGTTGAGGTATTCATATCCGATTTTCAACATGCCAACCCTAATTTTACCCATTTCGGCCTGATGCTGGACAATTTCGCAGAGATAACAGAAAAGGCACAGCGGTCACATGTTGAGATTATCCTCGGGAAACATAAGGAGAAGACCGTATACTTTCTCAAGGATTTTTCCGGCAACCTGATTGAAATAAAACAAAAATCTTAAGACCGTATAACCGCAATAACGTTGCCCCCTGCATCCCTCCTTATTTCAAAAGCATAATGATATGAAGAAAAGCGCTTTATGTTAGCCTTGCAGCATGATGTATTATGCGGTTTTTTGTGGATTCTTGGCAGAGAATCCGATGGAAGAGGGACCGCATCTAAAGGCCTCGCTATCTCTCCAAATCTGAACAATCCCGAAAAGGTAAAAATCTGAAATATGTAGGTCTATCCTGTCAGGGTTTATTTTATTTATATTTCTGCAGGCTGTTGTCCTATCATTTCCTTTCCTGAAGATCGTTGAAACAATTTTCGAACCTTTCCCTGGAAGGTATCCATGTAGATGTAAAATACCGGGGTGAGGTAAAGGGTAACGAGTTGTGAAAAGAGCAGTCCGCCTACCATGACAAGTCCCAGTGGACGGCGCGTCTGCGCTCCTGCGCCAAAGCCGAGGGCTATCGGTAAAGCACCCATGAGCGCAGCCATCGTGGTCATCATGATGGGACGGAACCGAATCAGACACCCCTGATATATAGCCTCCATCGGGCTCTTACCATCATTCCTTTGTGCTTCTAAGGCAAAATCGATCTGCATAATGGCATTTTTCTTAACGATACCTATCAGCATAACAAGACCTACAAAGGCATAAACATCCAACTCTATATGGAAAATGAGAAGCGTCAGGAGTGCACCCAGCCCGGCAGAGGGAAGTCCGGACAGAATGGTTACCGGGTGGATGAAGCTTTCATAAAGTATCCCCAGTACGATATAAATGACCAGAATGGCAAGAAACAACAGCATTCCCAGCCCTCGCATCGACGATTGAAATTCCTGGGCCGTACCCTGGAAGCTGGTGCTGATAGCCGGAGGCAAGGTCTTACGGGAAAGTTTGTCGACCTCCGCAACAGCCGTGCTGAGGGCAACCCCCGGTTTAAGGTTAAACGAAATCGTTACCGCAGGGAACTGCCCCAGGTGATTAATTGTCTGTGGGCCGAGATTCTCGGTCAGCGTCGCTACCGCATATAGCGGAACCGGAATCCCATTCGACGAGTTTACATAAAGCATCTGCAAGGTTTCCTGGTTCACCTGATACTGCGGTTCTAATTCCATAATGACTTTATATTGATCATTCGATGCGTAGATCGTTGAAACCCACCGGTTACCATAAGCGCTTTGCAATGCATCTTCGATCTGCCTGGCCGTCACCCCTAGTGTTGATGCCTTGTCCCGTTGAATTACAACGTTTACCTGAGGATTCTTGATAAGCAGGTCGCTGGTTACATCCTGCAATATCGGCAGATCACGCATTTGGGCCTCCAGTATCGGGGCATAGTGATACAGTTCTTCGATATTCGGGCTTTGTAAGGTAAATTGATAAAGGCTTTTCGTCATCTTACCACCAATACGAATTTCGGGTGGATCTTGCATGAAGACCCTGATGCCAGGAATTATGGCAAGCTTTTGCCGTAATTCTTCCATTACCTTTTCGGAACTCGGATGGAACCCGGGGCCGTGTTTTAAATGGATAAATAAGACGCCCTGATTAGAGCTGGCTGTGACACTGGAACTGCCGACGCTTGAATAGAAATCTCTGACGTTTGGGTTTCTCCTAACAATATCAGCTACCGCCTGCTGGAGTTGCACCATCTTGTCATAAGAGACCCCCTGTTGCGCCTCGGTAATACCAAAAATTGTTCCCTGATCCTCGTTTGGAAGGAAACCCTTGGGAACGATTACAAAAAGATATCCCGTTGCCAGCAGGATGACGCCAGAAACTACCATTGTGATCAGACGATGGTGTAAAGCCAGCCTGAGCGACCGCTCATAAACCTTCAATATGCGATTAAAACCATTTTCAATAATCATATAAAGACGCCCATGTCTCTCTTCAGATGGCGGGCGCAGGAAACGGCTGCATAACATAGGTGTGAGACTAAGGGAGACAAATCCTGATATCAGAATCGCCACACAAATTGTAACAGCAAATTCCCGAAACAATCGCCCAACAACACCTCCCATGAACAGTACAGGAATAAACACAGCTACAAGCGAGAGCGTCATGGATAAAATGGTAAAACTAATTTCTTGAGACCCTTTTAGCGCTGCCTGAAAGGGTTTTTCTCCCATCTCCATGTGGCGAACGATGTTTTCAAGAATAACAATAGCGTCGTCTACCACAAACCCTATTGCAAGAATCAGTGCAACGAGGGAGAGGTTGTCCATACTGTAATTCAGTAAATACATCACTGCGAAGGTGCCCACAACAGACAGCGGGAGCGCCAAGCTGGGAATCACCGTGGCAAAGAAATTACGCAGGAAAAGCAATATCGTCATGACAACCAGGACTAAAGTCAGGATCATAGTAAATTTGACTTCATTGATCGACTTCAGGATTGATTCTGAGCGATCATAGAGGATATGCAATTCGGCCGAAGAAGGAAGATGTGACTGGAAAACAGGCATAAGTTTTTTGACGGCGCCCGATACTTCGACTGCGTTTGTTCCCGGCTGGCGACGGACTGCCAGCACGATTGCCCGTTGGCTTCCGTTTTGATCTATGAACCAGGCAGCAGCCTTATCGTTTTCAACACTGTCAATAACTCTTCCCAATTCCTCGAGGCGTACGGGCGAGCCGCCACGATACGTTACAATGACAGGGCGGTAATCACTGGCTTTGAATAGCTGGCCGGTAGCAAAGACGGTGAATGCCTTGTGTGGTCCATACAGGACTCCCGTAGGCAGGTTTACGTTTGCATTGCGCAGCGCCTCTGCTACAGTATCGATTCCGATGCCTCTACTGGCAAGCGCATGCGGATTAAGCTGTGCACGAACGGCATATTTCTGCGGCCCAAAAATCTGTACCTCTGCTACGCCACTGGTCATGGAGATGCGCTGCGCCATCATGATATCTGCATAATCATGCAGTTCCCACAGGGGAAGTGTCCGGGAAGTCAGGCCAATATACATGATAGGCTGGTCTGCCGGATTTACTTTTTTGTATGTGGGCGGTTGAGGCATATCCTGAGGAAGAAACGGTGTAGACTGGGCTATAGCCGTCTGAACATCCTGAGCCGCTGCATCAAGATTCCGGCTCAGGCTAAACTGGAGGGTAATCAATGTGGATCCCAAAGAACTGGTGGAAGTCATAGAGTCTAAACCCTCTATAGTAGAAAACTGCCGTTCCAGGGGGGTCGCAACGGACGAAGACATGGTTTCCGGACTGGCGCCGGGGAGGCTGGCGCTTACCAGAAGCGTAGGAAAGTCAATGTTGGGAAGATCGCTTACCGGTAGTAATCTGTATCCTGCAACACCAAAGAGAAGCAACCCGATCATGACGAGGGTTGTCATGACAGGGCGACGGATAAAAGGACCTGAAATATTCACGGATTCATTCCTCCCTCTTGTCTGATTTTTGATTATCTAAATCGGAACTGTTTGGCGTCAGAGATTCCAAATCGTTTTTAATTTCCACTTTACTCCCGTGGATAATCTGGAATTGACCATCGGTTACTATTTTCTCTCCCGGTCGAAGCCCCTTTGCAATGACCATTTCCTGATCCATGCGATTTCCTACAACAACTGGACGATATTCTACTGTAAGGTCGGATTTAACGACATAAACATATAGGCCATCCTGTCCTGTCTGGACCGCCTGAGAAGGAATCACTACTGCGTTAGGTTGTGTCGTAAGCGTTAATATCACGTTAACAAACTGTTTCGGCCAGAGAAATTCATCTTCGTTGGGATAGACTGCTTTCAGCAGAATGGTCCCCGTAGATTTATCTACTTCGTTGTTAATAAAGGTCAGTTCTCCGATAACAGGGCTCACTTTACTTCCGGGAACAATTGCCTGCACTTCCAGATTTTTCTGCGCCATGTATTTTCTGACCTCTGATACCTCCTGCTCTGGTAAAGTAAAAGCAACGTATATCGGCTTTGTCTGATTAATCGTCACCAATACGGTATCGATATCTTTAACAATATTCCCCTGATTAACTTCAAGCTTTCCGATACGCCCGTTTATGGGGGAACGGATATGACAGTATCCAAGTTGAAGTTTGGCATTTTGCACAGCAGCCTCGTCAGCGCTAACCGTCGCCTTGAGCGCTTCATAATCGGTATGATACTGGTCATGTTCCTGCTTAGAAACCACGCCACTTTTCAGCAACTCTTCGTAACGATGTGCGTCTGCCTCTGCCTTTTTCATCTGAGCGGTATCCCTTAACAGACTGGCTTCGAATTGCTGAAGCATTGCCTTAAAAGGGCGGGGATCTATCATGTAAAGGAGATCCCCCTTTTTCACTTCCTGACCCTCTTTGAAATAGATGCGAGAGATCTCTCCTTCAACCCGCGTCTTGACCGATACGGTAGAATAAGCCTCCACATTTCCAATGGTGTGTATTTGAATGGGAATGTCTTTTTGTTCAGCAACAGCCACAGTAACCGGCACACCGGCTGGCATCATATGTTTCTCCCCTGATCCGGAAGAACAAGAAGCTAAAATAAATGCGATTCCCAAAATAAAACCATATTTCATGATAAAAAAATAATTCATCTCTCCGTTCCTTTGATAAAGATGGTGACAAATTCTCTGACAATTATGTCTGTATCGGTACGCCGGTACTTTTTCAATAGCAGGAAATTCTCAGCATCGAAATATGAAAAGAACATTCCAAGGAATACCCTTGCCCCTAACTCTGTATCAAAAACCCTCAAAATTCTCTTCTTCTGCATTTCCGCAAAATAGGATGCAAGGGTTTTAAACATTTCATCAATAAATGAATGGTAAATCCTGTGGATTTTTTCCGTATACCGATGCATTTCTGAATGCATTATCCGCACTAAGTCTTTTCTCTCTGTGAGAGAATCCAGAAATCTTTTTGCAATCAGTTCCAGTCCTTCTTCATATGATAGCCCCGCGATCTCCGGAAGAAGGCCTTTAAGAGCGGGAAGGAATGAATGGGTGTTAATTACCTCTTCAAAAAGTTTTTCTTTTGAAGGAAAGTGCCTGAACAGGGTAATTTCAGCAATACCGGCTGCCTTTGCAATCTCCTTTGTGGTTGCACCGAGATAGCCCTTTTTTGAAAAGAGTCTCAGCCCTGTTTCCAGAATTTTGTCTTTTGTCCTCATGATGTTCGGTTTACAATTTCTTTCTTTAAGGTACATTTATTGTGTAAGTAATTACTTACACACATAATAGGTCTTAAAAGATTTTTGTCAATAGGAAATATTCCGTAACTATTCAGAGAAACGGATGGTGAGAGAGAATAATTTCTCAGAATAGTTAGGAGCCGATAGGGAAAACGGGCAGACGGGAAAATCCCGAAGGGATGACATGATT
>NZ_MJUW02000028.1 GCF_001753675.2 Candidatus Brocadia sapporoensis
ATAACGATATGCTATAATCATGACATCCCTTCGGGATTACAGAATCAATATTTTGTTCACTCATAGGGTTTGTGAGCGAAAGTACGCTGAATAGTTACGTAAAAACAAAGAATGTCTACTCTTTGCGGATCTCTGCGTTGCTTCGCTCTCTGTTTATTTCCGGCTGTTTTTTCAGGGAAAGAGAGATCCTCTTCCTTTTCAAGTCCACATCCAATACGGTAACATTCACTTTCTGATGAACTTTAACCACCTCGTTGGGATTCTTTACAAAGCGATCTGAAAGCTGGCTGATATGTACTAATCCATCCTGATGTACCCCGATATCGACGAAGGCGCCGAATGCAGTTATGTTAGTCACCACACCGGGGAGTTTCATACCCGGAGTAACGTCCTCGATTTTTTCTATCCCTTTGGTAAAACTAAACATTTCAAACTCCCTGCGCGGATCACGGCCTGGTTTGGCCAATTCCTGCATGATATCGCTGAGCGTGGGCAACCCCACCGAATCTTTTACATATTTTGTGAGGTCAATCCTGTTCCGGAGATTCTCGTTTTGTATTAAATCAAGTACCGAACATCCCATGTCCCTTGCCATAGCATCCACAATATGATAGCTTTCCGGATGAACAGCGCTTCTATCAAGGGGATTCTCCGCATCCCGGATGCGCAAGAATCCTGCCGCCTGCTCAAATGCCCTCGGCCCTAATTTACTGACATGCTTCAATTCCTCTTTGGACCGAAACGGGCCGTGTTCATTCCGGTATTCGACGATATTTCCGGCAAGCTGATGTCCCAGTCCGGATATGTACATGAGCAACTGCTTGCTTGCCGTATTGACCTCAACGCCAACGAGATTTACGCAACTGCTAACTACGTCATCCAGACTGTGTTTTAAGACTCCCTGATCAACATCGTGCTGGTATTGTCCCACACCTATGGATTTAGGATCTATTTTTACCAGTTCTGCAAGAGGGTCCATAAGCCGTCTGCCGATAGACACTGCCCCGCGCACCGTCACATCCTGGTCAGGGAATTCTTCACGGGCAACATCCGATGCAGAATAGACAGACGCCCCGCTTTCATTTACCATAACGACCAGAATCTTTTTGTCCAGATCGAGCGTTTTGATAAACGCCTCAGTTTCCCTTCCCGCGGTACCATTTCCTATTGCAATAGTTTCCACCCCAAACTTATTGCAGAGGCTGATAATCTTTACGGCTGCCTCAGATAAATTTTCCCCGGACTGATGAGGGTATATCGTATCGGTATGAAGGAGTTTCCCTTGCCTGTCCATACAGACGACCTTACATCCCGTGCGAAAACCCGGATCGATGGCGAGGACGTTTTTTTGCCCCAACGGCGATGCGAGCAAGAGTTGCCGGAGATTTTCAGCGAAGACCCTGATTGCTTCTTCATCCGCTCTCTTCTTTGTCTCCAGCCGTATCTCTGTTTCCATAGATATAGACAAAAGCCGTTTATAACAATCCTGAACGGCAATCTTGACATGCTGTGATGCGGCGCCCTCTCCTTTCACAAAAAGCGACTCCAGGATGGCAAGGGCTTCTTCTTCCGGTGGGAATACCCGCAGGCTTAAAAAACCCTCCTTTTCGCCACGCCTCATTGCTAAAATTCTATGAGACGGGGCTGTCGATACGGGCTCTTGCCAATCAAAATAGTCCTTATACTTAACCCCTTCATCTTCCTTGCCTGTAATTATCTTTGTCCTGAAAATGCCTTTAGCAACAAAAAGCTCCCGAATCTTCTCCCTGGCATTTTGATCCTCATTAACCCATTCTGCAATAATATCCCGGGCGCCTCCAAGGGCATCCCCGATGGAATCAACCCCTCTTTCTGCATCAAGAAAGGCTTCTGCTGCAGCAAAAGGATCGGTATCATCCTGGGTAAAGATACGCTGAGCCAAAGGTTCCAGCCCCTTTTCTCTGGCAATGGTAGCTCTGGTGCGCCGCTTGGGCCGATAGGGTAGATAGATATCCTCCAGTACTGCCATCGTTTCTGTCACAAGAATTTTTTCTTTCAGTTCATCTGATAGTTGCCCTCTCTCCTCCAGCGATTTAAGAATGGCTTCACGTCGTTTGTCCAGTTCCCGGAGTTGGCCGATCCGGTCGCGAATCGTTGTGATGGCTATTTCATCCAGAGATCCGGTAGCTTCCTTTCTATACCGGGCAATGAAGGGCACCGTAGCGCCATCATCCAGGAGTGTGGAAGTTGTCAGCACTTGTTTTGCCGTTAGATTGAGTTCTCTGGCAATCTTTTCGATCTGCCCATTGCTCATAATATCATCTCCTTAATAATCATCCATTGTCTGAACTTTCGATAAGATGTTCAGAAGTTTAACGAAATTGTTTGAATCTGAATACATCCAGATTCTGCACGAAATATGGCTGTTTTGGTATGGTTAACCTGTTTATGCGATAATCTGTTCCTGAAAAAACATCAAAATTTATTCTTTGAGTCTATAAAGAATACGTTATTGTGGACATTGTTTTACGCGAACACGGCAACATCTTAGGACGCCATATGTTAAAAGAAGTTGAGTTCCGTTTTAGCCGAGGGAAAGATAGTTGCTACGGTAAGCAATGGCAAACACCGTCTAAAACAGAAATAAAATATTTGTTGTAATGCATTGAAATACTGGTGGACACAAAGATGTAGATACCGTATTCATGGAGTAACTGCCCCGTACACATTTCTATGGGGGTGGATTCTGTTAAACGTTTAAATAAAATGGGAGTTCCTACACGAGAAAATCAAACACCTTCCTTGAGCAGCGCTTTCTGTTCAAAGGACTTTTCGAAATGCCGGCCCCAGTTCTCACCACACAGCGGTTCCTCCGTAATATCCGGATTCTTACAGCCGCATACATAGGCATGTATCCCAAAATCCTTCGCCCATCGCGAAATATTCTCATAAGCCCGCTTTCTATATTCCACGGATAGGGCAGTCACGCGGGATTGCTCTGCACGGAGATTCAGGGAGATCGCGTTTTTATAATGTCCCAGAATCCTCTGTAGAAAAGGCGTGTCCCTCAGCGCCTCACATAGGTTCTTCTTTATTTTTGGCCTTAGGAACAGGTAATTGATACCCGTGGAATTCACTCCCAACCCCTGAAGCACCTTAAATAAGGCGTTTAAATTTGACTCTGTATCAGTTACGCCAGGAATCAAGGGGTCTAATTTTACTTCGGATACAATGCCTGTCGCACGAAGCCGTTTGATATTGAGTAATCTTTCTTGTGGCGTTGCTGCAAACGGTTCCATCTTTTTCTGAATATCCCGGTCTAATGTTGTAATACCAATCTGGACGTGTACCAATTTCTTGTACTGGTCAAACAATTCCAGGAATTTCAGGGGAATCCTGCCTTTTGTCAGAAGATTTATCCCGATACCGTATCCGAGTAAAATATTCATTAACTCATAGGTTATCCTGAGTACCTGGGGTATTGGCTGTATGACATCGCAGGTAGAACTGAAAAAAACATAGGCCGGCAGCTTTCGTCGGGTGGACAATTCTTTCTTCAATTTTTCAGGCATGTTCCCATAAACAAGCACCTTGCCGTCACCCGGATAAATCGAGTATCCCCTTGCATAACAATAGACACATTGATGTATGCAACCCAGGGCTGGATTGATGGATGCCACCAGACTGAGGCATTTTAGGGTAGATCTGGTTAGGACATAACCTTTACGTTCGATAAAATCTATCTGCATAAGATTTATTTTGGATTACAGAATCCGGATTTTAGATTTTAAACTCAACTGTTATGGTTTCTGGTATTTTTGATGGATAAAACACTAATGGCTGTTGTTTATCATTTTTCCCCATGAAATAATTAAACAACACAGTATCAATAATTTTCATCATCTTTCGTAATTCAAGACAAAGCAAGGTTGTATTCGCCTCTTCCGGATGCAACGGATAGATTCAAAATAAAGTTGAATCTCCGGCCTTGCCCTCTGTAGCTAGCGGCAGTAGAAGCCCGTGGATGAAATACCTGATTGCCAATGAATCTTCATTCCAGGTTATTTAAAACTTTCTGCAAGGCGTAATCATATTTTTGCGAATTTTTTCTGTGCTCTTCTTCATACCATTATGGTAGATCTTTTTCTGCTTTGTAGATTAACTTTATGAACACGGAATCGCTCATCATCTCATTTATTTAACACCAACCCCCCGTTGGAGCGATACAACAACAGATGTTCTGCAATGAGATCATGAAAGGTATCATGATCTCCCTGGTAGTCGATTAAGATCCCTATGCCGCTAACTTCCTCGGTCTTTGATGGTGTTGAGACGCCCTGACTATGATTGTTTGCATCATAAATATCATTTCCGCAAAAATCCGCCAGAACCCCGATACCTTTTTCCAGGCCAACGCCCTGCGAAGTAGTTTTACTCCGATACGTGTCGTTCCCGTAATCACCCACCAGAAACCCAATGCCGGTGTCGTGTCCACACCCCTGCGAAACACCAAAGGTAGATTCGTAGGTATCGTCTCCGTAGGTATCCTTTAAAAATCCGATGGCTGAATGGATGCCAGCACCCTGGGCATAACGCCCGGCATGGTAGGTATCATTGCCGTGACCGTCCCATAAAAATCCCAGGGCGAAATAATAGCCGCTGCCCTGCGAGAAATAATCTCCATAGTACTGATCATCTCCTTTCCGATCTATCAGCATGCCAAGCCCACCCGATGCGCCAACAATAGATTCTTCCGGCCGGATACCCATCCCCATTCCCTGTGACATAGACTGGGACGATTTCTCCGGATCACGGAAATCCGGATATTCTCCTCCGGCAAAGTAGAAATCTTTTCCACAGACATCTAGTAGTACACCCAACCCCTTGGTAAATCCTACACCCTGGGCAAATTGCCGGCTAAAATAAACGTCATTACCGCTCAGATCGTTCAGCAGGCCTGCCCCAAAAAAACCGGCCCCTTGATTTACAACGTGACCGCTATAGAAATCGTTACCGTCATCATCTCTTAACATTCCTATGCCATAGATGCATGACCCCTGTGAAAAATCCTGACTTATATATTTGTCACTCCCCTTACAATCCCACAGGATTCCGACCCCAAATCTTCCGGTGCCCTGCGAGAATGCGGTATCTGTATGATAAATATCATCTCCAGACAAATCGATGCAGAGGGAAACCGGAATGTCCTTGCGGGAAGAGCCCGCGTTGTTGAAGTAATAGTCATTCCCTCCCAGATCGATAATCATCGCAGCATCGCCATAATAATATGACGTACCTGTTCCACCCACAACGATTTTTCCCACGCTTGTATCCTGCACAAACAAAATATCACCGGCAAAATCCTGTGATGTTCCTATCCCCTCTTTCTCTAACTCTTTCCCGCCAGGGGAGGGTGTCCTATTTATTGGTAAATCACCTGTTTTCGTTTCCCCAGTCACTGTAACACTCTCCGATGATTTGTCTCTCATGGATGCTTCATCAGGAATTTCTTGATGGTTTGCACATTGAAGGGATGCCGGCAGGTGAAATGGTGTTACGGTAGGCGATATCGCGTCGGGATGTGCCTTTTCCTGCCCGGCTGCACCCTGTTCATACCTGAAAGGTGCAAGTTGACTCAACAGCAATGATGTCGCTTTAAACAACTTTGCCAGGTTAATCTTTTGGGATAGCGCCAGTATTCTGGCAAGATCCTGCGGTTCAATCTTCTCGTTGGGCAACCAAACTTTATGGGCGTTTTGATACAGAAATCCTGCCTCTTCCGGTGACAAGTCCCTGAATGCTCCTTCCACAAGTGCAACACAGGACGGCAAACTGTCGATGATGATCTGGAGTTGCTCCTGTAAAGAATCGCTCGTTCTTATTTTTTTATGTGGATCAGTATCTGGTGGAATCACGGTTTTATTGGCCATCCCCTCATCCCTGTCATCGGGCCAATCTATTTTAATATCCAACAATTCCGCAGCATAGCCAGGTTGAGCACAGAAGTCCTTTCCGCAAAATGTATCAACGATAGCCTGCCCAATCTTCGGTGTATCGAAGGGGTGTAACATAAAATAGTTTATGATGGATAAACGAAATGGATTGACCTTGTCGTTGGATTGAAAACCTTCCCGTGCATATGCCTCCTCTCCAATGCGCTGTAATGTTGTACCAAGCAGATCCCTGTATTTTTCGTTTTTAATCGCAAATTCAATAAAACTCATCCTGGAGTATTCTGGGTCGGGAGATGTCTTTCCTCCTCCATTCGGAGATAGATCTTCAGCAGGCATATCCGTCTTTTGCATAAAGCTGGATAGAGAAGAGGCATCCATATCCTCACCAGTAAGTTTGGATCTTGTCTCTGAGAGAAAAGGGGGATCTGATACGGACACACCTTTTAGCAGTTTCCCAAAGAGCCTCGGTGTAAATACCATTTCAACATTATCTCGGAAAACCGTAAGCGCAGGCATACCCCCAGTACCGATGGCTTCTATGGCCTTCTTGAATTGAATGATGTTGAGATTGTCCGTGCCGGGGATAGATTCATTATTAATCTTCGAAATAATATCTCCCGCCTTTAAGCCGGCCTCAGCGGCGGGTGATCCCTGGGTGATCTCTTTTACAAGAATGCCCTTTCCTTCCGCATCTTCCATAAAGATACCCAACCAGCCTTTATTGAAATTGACCCTATCTCTCTCAAATCCCAGAGTTTCAAGATCAAAAAAGCCTTTTGTGCTAAAACTCTGTCCATCGACAGGGACGTGCACATCTTCTTTCGCAAAAGCATCGGAGAGCACGGCGGATAGTGCCAGAATGGCAGAAGAAAGGAATATGAAATGCAATATTTTCTGAAGCATAAAAAACTTGCTTTCTGATAGATTTTGCAGCAACTGAGTTTTTTGAAAATTTTCAATACAAACCGGGTATTACATGCAGTAGGGGCAGATTTCAAACCTGCCACTACAAGACAACATTATTCATACAGAGGGTTTTTTTAAAAAATTAAATTGTTGCAAATTTTTTAAGAAAGATCCGGTGCTTTTCTTATCCTGCTCCCCGGGAAGGGTTATTTTGATAACGCAACAGCCATAAAGAAAATTCAGGATAATAGAAGCATCTGCCAAAAGCAATGGGAAAATAAAAAGAAAGATTTTTGGTAAAAAAGTCGATTTAGTGATAAAGACCGCATGGATTTTAAAAAGAGAAAAAGATCTCTTTGCTGTAATAAGAGGTATTATAAGGTTATTGATGAAGCAAAAGAATTTCCCCGGGACGATGAGGAGCAGATACCCGGAAATACCAAAGAATGGCATGGTGGGTATGCATGATAAACGTATTCACGAATATTTTGGCGTGGATGTAGTTTTCC
The DNA here is from genome assembly GCF_001753675.2 of Candidatus Brocadia sapporoensis. GTDB lineage: Bacteria > Planctomycetota > Brocadiia > Brocadiales > Brocadiaceae > Brocadia > Brocadia sapporoensis. The sequence continues at coordinate 7,349 of NZ_MJUW02000028.1, forward strand.
CACAGAAAACTATCCAACAGGATTTACCGAAATTTTAAGTGCTTATTTCAAAAGTCGCGGATGAATTGAAGGATGTGAATACTAGGGATACATTTTGTACTTCTTTGGAAACCCTGAACCACCAGACAGGCAATCGCCTTCCAACACACGAGAAATGCCTTGATACGAAGCTGGATTTCCGTTATAAATTGATCGGCTTATACCTATCATCTATTAAAGCGGGAGTCTTAAAATCATGATACGAAAGGCATTCCTTCTCAAAATTTTCGATGCTGCTTACATGCAAAGATGGAACGATAAGATACGTCCTACAGAGCTAATAGAACTGGATAAACAAGCCCACAAAATGGTAATTGCCTATTTTTTAGGTAAATTCGAGGAAGATAAGCAGGATTTTAACTGGATAGATATCATTGAAGGGGGGATTTTTGAACTTTTACAGCGTATTGTCATTACGGATTTAAAGCCGCCAATTTTTTATAAGATAAAAGAGGATGCGGATAAATACCAGCAATTAAACGAGTGGGTTTATAAGGAATTGCAATTCATCCTATCGCCTTTGGGCAGGGATTTCTGTGAAAGATTTTGCAGGTATTTTTTAAGGAGTGACGACACATTAAACAAGAGGATCTTAAGCGCCGCTCACTTCTATGCCACGAAGTGGGAGTTTAACATTGTTGAACATGCAAATCCACAGGGCTACGAGATAGATACGATAAGAAAAGATTTACAGGAAAAGCAGGAACGATACTATGATTTAAAGGGTATGGATCAATTGACAAAGCATTCAAAATATAAAAATTTCATCGACCTGTGCGGTCAGCTCAGGTTCCAATCAAGATGGGCTCATCTCCACAGGATACCAAAGACCTCCGTCCTTGGGCATTCGTTATTTGTTGCGATACTCTCTTATCTCTTTTCCCTGGAAATCAAGGCATGCAAGAAAAGGTGTGTTAACAACTACTTTACCGGCCTGTTTCATGACTTGCCTGAAGTTCTTACCAGAGATATCATTTCTCCTGTAAAAAGGTCGGTCGAGGGGCTCGGTGATCTGATAAAAGGATATGAAAAAGAGCAGATGAGGAAGGAAAAACGTTAATTTTTAAACTGGTAGCCATAAGTCCGGCCAATGAGGAGGGAAACTGTACTGTATTCTTTGAATTTAACGGCCAGCCGCGTGAGGTAGTTATTGCCAATCGCAAGATATCAGCTTCAGTTATCAAACACCCTCAGTCAGAGGAGGAAAACGCCAAACATGTCGGAGCCCCAATGACGGGTATGGTTGTTAATGTGAAAGTAACCGCCGGTGACAAAGTCAGCAAAAACGACCCTCTTCTTATTATGGAAGCCATGAAGATGGAAGCGACCGTTTATGCTGAACACGACGGTATAATTGGCCAAATACTGGGTAAGGCAAAAGACAGTGTTGAGGCCAGAGATCTCCTGATCATCTACAAATAACGTAAATGAAAAATAGTAGTCCAATAGCTGAAGGAGAAATTCAAACGGTCAGAAACCATTATTAACGTCCAAAAAACTTCCGGAAATACCTCGGATACCACCAGACCCACCAGAAGAGATGATACGTACTGCTGAATCCTTTGCTCAACAGGTGCACACCAAAGATGTCTGCGAGGCACTAAATACTATAAGAGCGAGTTATTATTACTGCCAAAGGCGCAGAAATGACCTTTCCTGTAAAAGAACATCTTCGACGCCACATCCGGCATTGTCAGAGCGGGAACAGCAACCGGTACGATATGAATCAGGACTTCATCGATTTATCCCTCTTGTTTCCACCCGTTTACAGAAGGAACGAAGCCTATACGTTGCGATATTGGTAATCCATGAATAACGTAGCGCCGATCCTTTATGGTCGGCCTTCATGTTACCCGTTTTGCCGATCCCTTGTGGTCGGCAAAACCAGCGCACACGCCATGCGTCCGATGTTTCGGCGTGTCCTCACGCCGAAACCCGTTGTCTGTGACTCCCGATTCATTTCCGTACCGAAGGTTAGCTCCTGTTTCGGTGAGAGGACTCACCGAAACAGGAGCCATGAATGCGTAGCGCGGGTGGCTTGTCCCCCGCCTGGCGTGCCCAACAGTTTACCGGCCACAAGGGATCGGAGCTACGCATCTGGCACTGCCTCACCTGCCTTTCTTCCTCTTTGACTTCTTTGTCCCGGCATCGCCCGACATTATTTTTACTTTCACCTTTTCCTGCCCGTGCATCGTGCTTATGCCGTTGTAGTCTACATCCTCCAGCTTGTAATAGTATGTGCCTTTGGCTGGCGGCGTGTCTGTGTAGCTGTACTTCGCCCCAGTCGTGGCATTGCCCATGGCAGGAATGAGCGTATCGTTGATTTTTTTATAATCGCCATCTTTCTTTATGGAACGGTAGAGATTGAAGCCCGCATTATCGACCTCTGTTGCCGTCTTCCACGTCAGGGTAACGCTGCCATCTTTTCCCGCCTTGGCGTGGAAATAAGCCAGGGTAACGGCTGTTGGTGGAGGCGTTGGTTCCGGAGCGCCCCCGCATACGGTAATGTCATCAGCTTGAACAGAGACGTTACTCTTGGAAATAGCTCCATTCCCCAATTGACCATACCCATTGTGCCCCCACGCCCAGACCGTGCAGTCAGACTTCACGGCCAGACTGTGATACGCTCCAGCGGCAACGGCGACCACGCCGCTGAGGCCACTCACCTGGACAGGGGTGCTT
>NZ_MJUW02000035.1 GCF_001753675.2 Candidatus Brocadia sapporoensis
CCCTTGTATTTGCTGGCTTAGCAGCTCATACACCCCTCGAATTGCGAAGGTCGGGTTAGGTAACGTCTGAATGTTCACGCATGGGCATCACTTGAACAAGACGGGGAAAAAATCTTCTTGTAAAATGAAATTTTATGTTATAATGCGTGCTCTATACTGTGCAATGCTGTTTTGAGTGATAATAACACTGAAACGGGTTCCTTACGACAAGGAGAAGCGACAGGTCGTGCGGATTTGTTTCAATCCCGCGTCTTATTTTCCGGGAAACTTCGTTTGGCTCAAAGATGGCGTGGTGCAAAATGAAGAACGACCCAATGAAAACAATAACAAACCCTGCAGAAGCCATGCTCAGTTTTCATGCTTTGCGTGACGACACTATGCTTATCCGGCTGGCAGGTGAGTGGAAAATATTCGGACAGTTTCCTCCGGTTGACGAAGTTCAGAAACATCTCCGCTCCGGCATCCGCAAAATCACCTTCGATACAAAAGATCTGACGGCATGGGACAGCAGTCTCATGACATTCCTTATAAAAACAAATACCTTGTGCATCCAGGGCAATATCGAGATTCAGAGGGAAGGTCTTCCTCAAGGCGTACAGAAGCTGCTCTCCCTCGCATCGCCTGAACACCAGCGGAAAGGAATAACCAGGAAGTCAGGAAAAAAGACCTTTCTTGAAGGGGTGGCTGATACAACATTTGATTTCATACGGACATCAAAGGAGATGTTTGCGTTTCTTGGCGAGTCATCGATCGCTTTTGGAAAAATGTTGTGCGGCAAGGCGAATTTCCGCCGCACAGACCTTATGAATATCATTCAGGAGAGCGGTGCACAGGCGCTTCCCATTGTTTCGCTGATCAGTACGCTGGTAGGTTTGATTTTTGCATTTGTAGGTGCTTTACAATTGAAGCTGTTTGGCGCACAGATTTATGTTGCGGATATTGTGGGAATAGCCATGGTCAGAGTTATGGGGGCGATTATGACCGGCATCGTCATGGCAGGCCGGACAGGCGCTTCATTTGCCGCTCAGATTGGTACGATGCAGGTGAATGAAGAAGTCGATGCACTCAAAACCCTGGGGATATCACCGATGGAATTCCTGGTGCTGCCCCGCATGGTTGCCCTTGCTCTCATGATGCCGCTTCTTTGCCTGTACTCAGATCTTATGGGAATCATAGGCGGAATGATTGTGGGCGTATTCATGCTCGATCTTAATTTTATGGAATACTACAATCAGACAAAATCGGCAATTGCACTCACCCATCTCTGGGTAGGGCTTTTTCACAGCGCCGTGTTTGGCGTGCTGATCGCACTCGCCGGATGTCTGAAAGGAATGCAGTGCGGAAGGAGCGCATCTGCAGTTGGTACTGCCACGACATCAGCGGTGGTGACAAGTATCGTAAGCATCATCATCTCAACGGCAATCATTACGCTTGTTTGTGAAGTGCTTGGCATTTGACCATGAATGAAAAAAGAGAAAATACCGGAGAGAAGGCAAAGATCGTGGTGCGCGACCTCGATATGGGATACGGCAGTTATGTGCTCATGCGTAATATGAACTTCACGGTGAACAGGGAAGACATTTTTATCATTATGGGAGGAAGCGGCTGCGGAAAAAGCACGCTTTTAAAGGTGCTCATAGGGCTGCTGGAGCCCTTGCGCGGACAGGTATTGTATGACGGCGCAAATTTCTGGGAGGGGGACCCTCAGCAAAAAGACCTCATCATGAGGCGGTTTGGCATCCTCTATCAGAGCAGTGCATTATGGAGTTCCATGACGTTAGCAGAAAATGTTGCGCTTCCGCTCGAACAATACACGAACCTCAGCAAGAATCAAGTCCGTGAGTTAGTCACGTTAAAACTTGCGCTTGTCGGACTCGCAGGATTCGAAGAATTTTATCCCTCGGAAATAAGCGGGGGGATGCGAAAAAGGGCTGGACTTGCACGAGCAATGGCGCTTGATCCGGATATCCTCTTTTTTGATGAGCCATCGGCCGGTCTCGATCCGGTCAGCGCCCGGCTCCTTGATGACCTTATTATTGAACTCCGGGATAGTCTTGGCGCTACCGTAGTAGTCGTTACCCACGAATTACAAAGCATCTTTGCCATCGGGAACAACTCGGTCTTTCTCGACCCTGATACAAAGACAATAATCGCATCGGGTGATCCGAAAAGACTGCTTGCAGAATCCAAGGATCCGAAGGTAATGAGTTTTTTAACAAGGGGGGAAAAAACACAACAGGGGGGAGAATCATGAGTAAACCGGTAAATAAGACACTTATAGGCGCTTTTATCACGGGGGCTATAGCCTTACTGGTTATAGCGATTCTTGTTTTTGGTTCGGGAAAGTTCCTGAAAAAGACGTTTCATGCCGTCATGTTCTTTGAAGGTTCTATTAAAGGACTCCATGAAGGTGCACCGGTTATTTTCAGAGGGGTAAAGGTAGGCTCCGTGACAGATATCCGTTTGTTTTACGACCCTGCCGATGACTCTCTTCGGATACCGGTGATCATCGAACTTGAGCCGGAAAAAGTTGAAAGGACGGATGCCGTTGAACGGCATCCGGAAAAAAATTTAAAACTGCTTATAGAAAGAGGACTGAAGGCACAGCTTCAGATGCAGAGTATCGTTACCGGCCAACTCATGGTCGCCCTTAATTTGTTTCCTGATAAGCCTGCCAGATATGTAGGTTTCATAAAAGAATATCCGGAAATTCCAACAGTTTCTACCCCCTTTGAGGAATTAACAAAGACAATCGAGAATCTTCCTCTTAAAGAAATTGTTAAGAAGACAACTCTTACCCTGAATTCGGTGAGAAAACTCATTCAGCATATAGACAAAAAGATTGATCCCTTGATAACAAATATCTCAAAAACGTCAGATGTTACCCAGAACACCCTAGAGGCTATGCAAGACACTTTGAAGCAAACAGATGAAACCCTTACGGTTTTTTCCGAAGCGGCCCGCTCTGCGAAGTCCTTAACAGAGTATCTGCAGCAACATCCTGATTCCATTATCAAGGGAAAACATCGATGATCCTGTCAGGATTTTAGAAATGGGTAATACCTGTAAAATTATCCCTGTCAGGGTTTAAAACCCTGACAGGGGTTGACTCACGAATCGTTTTCCCGGCGTGTTTTTGCTGGTATACGATACTCAAGAGGCTCACAATTTGTGATTTATAAACTTAATACCGACTTACCATAATCTCATGGGGTGGCACGGACAAGTTGTGCTTGTCCGTGTTTTTGTAATACTGTTAAATACCTGTGCTTTCAATGATCAGACCCGGGTTGTCTATCCAAATTTTAACACGGATATTTCACAAACGATGTCGTGCAAGCTCAACACGGACAAACGGAGTTTGTCCGTGCCACCCTCTTTATCAATCTAAATATTCCCTGATTGTGAACCCTTTAAGCATATTTGACAATTATGGATTTTATAGGGAGGCGTCCTCAATGAAAAAACATGCCGGTTCATTTCTTGCTCGTTTTATCATGATGGGAGCACTCGCCGTCATTATGGGATGCGCGAGTACTCCGCCATCAAGTTTTTATGTCCTGAATTCAATGGAAAGACAGGAGTCGCATCAGGAATGCCCAGACGCAATGCGGTATGTTACGATAGGAATCGGTTCCATCGAAATTCCTGACTATTTAGACAGGTCGCAAATGGTGATCCGGAGCAGTCGCAATGAACTGAAGGTTGACGAATTTAACCGGTGGGCAGGTTCTCTCAAGGAAAATATATCGTTGGTACTTGCCGAAAATCTCTCTCTCCTGCTTTCGACCGATCGTGTCTTTGCTCATCCGTGGGTGCCTGACGACGCTGTTAATTACTGGGTCCATGTTGAAATAATCCGTTTAGACGCCGTGCCGGGTAATATGGTTACCATGAAGGCGCATTGGACAATATTGGGAGATCATGGCAAAAAGGAGTGCATAACACGCACCTCAGAATGTACAGAAAAAATACGTGGGGATAGTTATGATATGATGGCAGAAACCATGAGCCGGACTTTCGAAAAATTGAGCCGGGAAATTGCATCGGAGATTGCAAAGTTAAAATAGATTTCTTGTAACCGTTTAGTTTTTTAAAATATTTCAACAAAAACAACGTATTACCTGCCGTGTAGAGGCAGGTTTCAAACCTGCCCCTACAATACAATAGTATTCATACAAAGAATATTTCAAAAAACTAACGTGGTACGATTCTTTGAATATATAAAATACCTGTTGTTTTTAATGAATCTCAAAAGGTTTCTTGAAAGGAGAGAACGATGAAGAGAATGATGTATGCATGGGGTATGTTTTTGGCGACAACTTTTGCCACAAGTTCTGTTCTGGCCCAGAACTTGATTATCTACCCTGCAAAAGGCCAAAGTCAGGAACAGATGGAAAAGGATAAATTTGAGTGTTATTCCTGGGCAAAGCAACAGACAGGAGTTGACCCTATGGTTGCATCTACGGCTCCCCAAGCAGCGAGTCAGGAAAGTACTGCTGGCGGGGCAGTAAAAGGAGCGGCGAAAGGAGCGCTCGTTGGCGCCGGCATTGGCGCCATTGCGGGAGATGCAGGCAAGGGTGCTGCGATTGGCGCAGTTTCTGGTGGCGCATTTGGTGGTCTAAAGAGCCGAAATCAGAGGAAACAGGCAGAGCAGGCGCAACAGCAGCAGATATCCCAAACGAATCAGAGGATCAACGAATATAACCGCGCATACAGCGCATGTCTCGAAGCAAAAGGATATACGGTAAAATAGAGAATGGAGAAAACAATGAAAACAATACAATTCGTGATTTTAACTTTTTTATGTGCATATCTTGTTTCAACTGTTTCACAAGCTGGCGATTATGATGGATCCAAGCCATTAATCTTTTCGGTAAAAACCGTTCTTGAATGCACACCAAACGGCGAATCCCACATTGTAACGGCAGAAGAGATGGAGATTCCTCAGTTTCTCATGGTTGATTTCAAGAAAATGACCATTAGCCCTTTGCCTCCGATTGCAGGCAGGCGCGATACGATAATCAAGCGTATGGAACGCATCAATGGGAAATTATTCCTGCAAGGGGCGGATGGTGGGATCGAGAATGTCCGGGATGGTGTTGGTTGGACGGCCGAGATTTCGGAGGATACGGGCAGGGCCGTAGTAACAGCATCAGGCGATGACGTGGGTTTTGTTATTTTTGGCGCCTGTCTGCCACGCTAGAATCTTCCAAAAAAATTAACGCCGTCAGGGTTGACTCACGGACCCGCGAATTTTAAAGGTTTTTGTTCCCGCCTTTTCAGGGGAATACATGGGCATTATCTATTTTAATATTTTAACCACAACGAAAGGGAAATCGTCATGAACAATAAAAACAGCGCACAGGACCATCTGGTGCTTAACTCCCCCGTAAAATTACCCGCAGAAGCTCCGCCGGTCCAGAAAAAAATGCCAATCATCGCGGCTGGTCTGTTCGCTTTGGCATTTCTTGCAGGCTGCTCCTCAACCAAGGTCACTAACCAACAGCAACTCGTGACCGGAAAGATTCCCCGTCCTGACCACATCATCGTATATGACTTCGTTGCCACGACTGGCGATGTCCCGGCGGATGCCTCGATTGCCGGTGAGTATGCCGAGCACGAAACGCCCCAAACCGCGGAGGAGATCGAGACCGGCCGTAAAATAGGGTCTGAAATTGCCGCGCATTTGGTAGAGGAGATTCGCAGCATGGGAATGCCGGCTGTGCGAGGCAATGCAGGAACAACGCTGCAGATGAACGATATTCTGATTCGGGGCTATCTTCTCACGATTAACGAGGGCAGCGCCGTCAAACGCATGACCATCGGATTTGGCTCTGGCTCGTCTACGTTACAGGTGGCGGCCGAGGGATACCAGGTGACAGCTCAGGGACTGCAAAAACTCGGATCAGGCACCGTAGAATCCGGCGGTAGTAAAGGCCCCGGAGCAGCTTTGGGAGCTGCCGCCTTTATTGCTACCGCCAACCCTGCGGGACTCATCGTCAGTGGCGGTATGAAGGTTTACGGGGAGGCGAGTGGAAAAGCCAAAATTGGGGGCCGGGCGCAACAGGCAGCCCAGGAAATCGCCAACCATCTCAAGATGCGATTCCGGGAGCAGGGCTGGATTGATTAGCAAAAATTATGGATAAAACCAACCCTGTCAGGGTTAACTCACCCATAAACAACATTGTTGAGCAAAGGAGGAACATTATGAATCATCGGAGAACGGCAATAGGTGAAATATTTCAGCCCTTCCGCATGGGTGTAAGTATCCTTATGTTCTTCTTTTTTGTTTCAGGTTGCATGCATTACCCCGTCAACAAACCCCTCGCAACGGTTGATCCTCATAGTGGTTACCGTGGAAGGTTCATGGGGCAGCCGGGAAATTCCGATGAAATGCTCTTGTTTCTTTGTTTCTCTGGTGGCGGTACACGGGCTGCTGCCTTTTCGTATGGTGTCCTTGAAGAGTTGAGAAATACAGAAGTGGCGATAAACGGCCAAAAACGGATGCTGCTCCATGAGGTTGATGGTATTTCTGGTGTGTCGGGAGGCAGTTTCACGGCCGCGTACTACGGCCTCTTTGGAGATCGCATCTTTGAGGATTTTGAGACAAAATTTCTGAAAAAGAACGTACAGGGCGGCCTTGTCCGGAGGATTTTGATACGGCCAGATAACTGGGTACGCCTCTCCTCCCCGTTTTTTCAACGGAGCGACCTCGCCGCGGAATATTACGACAAGATTCTTTTTGAGAAAAAAACCTTTCAGGATATGGCGGCAAGGAAAGGCCCCATGATCTTTATCAACGCAACGGACATGGTAACGGGCATACGAGTAGCATTTAATCAGGTGCATTTGATGTGATCTGTTCTGATTTATCCGGTTATCCTGTTGCGCGGGCCGTAACAGCATCATCTGCAGTGCCCGTTGTCCTCACACCCATTACCATACGCAATTACTTCAACGATTGTGGTTATACACTCCCTGAGGAATTAGAAAAGGTTCAGCGGGAACATGATATATCGTCCCGGTCATTTCATCAGGTGAGCAATATTGGGGTTTATCAGGATGTTGCGAAACATAAATACATCCATCTCGTTGATGGCGGCGTCTCTGATAATCTCGGCCTGAGAGCAGCTATTGACAGAGTGCTTATCTTCGGGAGTGTGTGGAATACACTGAAATATCTGAATCTCAAAGATACTCATAAGGTGGTCTTTGTTGTTGTTAATGCAGAGACTGAAGTAAGCAGCCATTGGAGTCTCCTGGGTACAGCCCCAACGATATCCGCAATGTTTGGTGCATATTCTTCTGTATCGGTAACAAGATATAATTACGAAACCGTTATGTTGCTGAGAGAGAGTTTCCGCCGGTGGACGGAAGAGATCCAGAAAAGCCGGTGCGGGGACAGCCCGATATCGACGGAACCTGGCGGATGCGGGGATATAAAATTTTATCTCGTTGAGGTAAAGTTTGATGCATTACGGGACGAGGCAGAACGCCACTATTTCAAGAGCATGCCAACATCGTTCAAATTGTCTGATAAACAGGTCGAAGATCTGCGGGATGCCGCCCATCGGATACTCACTGAATCAGAAGAATTTCAGCAGCTTTTGGCGGAGTTGAAATAAAGGTATATGGTATCAGCATATGAAAGCTTTTGACGCAAGCGGTTTAGACTTTTTAATGAACGTTTCATATACGGATTTCATACAAGCATGATCTGTAAATAGTAACATCAATAAATGACGTAAGCATAAAAATGTCATTGCGAGGGTTTTTTTCCGAAGCAATCTCCCTTTTAAAGCCACGAGACTCCGTCAAAGTACTGGTTAATGGATAAAATATATTCTGTTTACATCATGACGAATAAAAACAACACGGTACTGTATACGGGGGTGACGAATGATCTCAAAAGAAGAGTATATGTGCACAAAGAGAAGAAGGTCGAAGGATTTACAAAAAAGTATAACGTCACCAAATTGGTATACTACGAACTATTTCGTGACGTGAAAAATGCCATATTCCGGGAGAAACAAATTAAAGGTGGCTCCAGGGCCAAGAAACTAGAATTAATTAATAGCACGAATGCGGGATGGAAGGATTTGTATGATTGTTTGTGAGATTGCTTCGGGCTATCGCCCTCGCAATGACCGTGCAGGTATATTTATTACGCTCACTTTATATATACGGATTTCATACAAGCATGACCTGTAAATAGTAACATCAATAAATAACGTAAGCATAAAAATGTCATTGCGAGGATTTTTTCCGAAGCAATCTTAAACTTTTTGCGAGCAAGGGATTGAGGACCTATTCTGAGTATAACCGCGAGGAATCTCTGGGTTTGCTTTAGTCCCGCTTCGTAACCGCTCCGCTTTATGAAATGATAATATTTTACGCATTCCGTTTGCTGAAAACGCTATAATTAAGAAATGATGGAGTATAAAACTGTCATGACAATGGGTTTTTCAAAAATACGAAAATACCAGGGAGGCGCTCAATTTAGAATAGTGTTTCATTAAAGGGTCTGCATTCGTTATAGTCATTGCGAACGACAGTGAAGCAATCCCACCCTTGAGACTTCGTCGTGAGCTCAGTCGAACGATTGCTTCGGGCTATCGCCCTCGCAATGACCGTGCAGGTATATTTATTACGCTCACTTTATATATACGGATTTCATACAAGCATGACCTGTAAATAGTAACATCAATAAATAACGTAAGCATAAAAATGTCATTGCGAGGATTTTTTCCGAAGCAATCTTAAACTTTTTGCGAGCAAGGGATTGAGGACCTATTCTGAGTATAACCGCGAGGAATCTCTGGGTTTGCTTTAGTCCCGCTTCGTAACCGCTCCGCTTTATGAAATGATAATATTTTACGCATTCCGTTTGCTGAAAACGCTATAATTAAGAAATGATGGAGTATAAAACTGTCATGACAATGGGTTTTTCAAAAATACGAAAATACCAGGGAAAATTCCAATCCTGATTCTCTCGGGATTGTGTGAATAAAATTATGAAGTGCACCTTAACAAAAGAAGTTTGTATGCGACGCACATTAACGGCTTTTCTCACGAGCATGCTTATTTGGTTGAATTTTTTGACTGCTTACACCTCCCGGGCACAAAGCATCTCGGATGATGCTCAAACTGCCGATCTTCAGAGAAAAACACAAAATCCCGTGAACGATCTGATCAGCCTGCCGTTTCAAAACAACACAAACTTCGACTTTGGCCCCGACAACGAAGAACAGAACATCCTGAATATTCAACCCGTACTACCTGTAAGACTGAATCAGGAATGGAATCTTATTTCCCGTACCATCGTCCCTTTAATTCAAATGCCGGAATTGATACAAGGCAAAGGAGACACGTTCGGGCTTGGTGATATATTTCAGAGTATCTTTTTATCCCCTGCACAGTCAGGCAGTTTGATTTGGGGCATAAGCCCGGCCTTTCAATTTCCCACGGCAACAGATGATATCCTAGGCCTTATCCAAGCGTGATTTTTTTGTTGAGAGAGGTGAAGATGGTTGAAATGCCCGATTTTACTGGTTAAAATGGAGACGTGTGAAAACTTTAATAACC